>JANYKU010000082.1 GCA_025358075.1 Ilumatobacteraceae bacterium | reverse complement strand
AGGCCAAGAGTGATGGGCTCACCATCGGCCCCAGAGACAAGAAGATGGGGCAGCGGGGCGCGCATATCCGCCGGGCACGTCGAAATGGAACCGGATCGAGCACCGCATGTTCTCGTACATCACCATGAACTGGCGCGGCCGGCCACTCACTCACCTCCCACCGCACCATCATCGAACTGGTCGCCGCGACCACCACCGAAACCGGGCTCACCATCAGAGCCGAACGCGACACCGAGTGGTACGAGAAAGGCGTCAAGATCAGCGACACCGAAATGGCAGCCCTCCCACTCACCCGACACGACTGGCACGGCGACTGGAACTACACCCTGGCCGCCATCCCCAACGTTTGATCAATCCTGCGGGGAGCCCTTAGTTAGCGGCCAACCACCTCCAGAGTCCCACAACTAAGACCTGTCATCGTTTGGACCACCTCCTCTCTCTGGTGCAGACAATTCAAACATTCGACGTTTGTGTTGGCAAGTCACTTTCACCGAGATCGGCGACGCGAGAGGTAGGCGCCGGCCAGCTCGCGCAGGCGGTCGCGTCCGAAGCTCGGATCGTGCCCACCGTGCACGACCTGGATCGGAAGGGTGAGCAGGCGATCCATGGTTGCGCAGTAATCGGAGATCGACGATTCGGGGAGCTCGTCGAGCAAGGGGCCGTCGTAGATCGCGTCGCCGGAGAAAAGCGTGCCGGTCCGCTCCTCCCAGAGGCCGATCGAACCGGGGGAATGGCCGGGAAGGTGGAGCACCTGGAAGCAACGATCGCCGAGATCGATCTCGTCGCCCTCGTCGATGTGGCGCACACGGGCAACGGGTTGCTGGTGGAACGAGTCGACAGCGACACCCGCCGGCAACGCGGTGACGAAGTACGGCTCTGGCATGGGGTAGCCGGCAGCCTCGAGCGAGTCGACGACGTCGTCGCCCCACGCCTCTCGGGGCACGAGTGACGAGATCGGTGGATCGAGCAACAGCGGCGCCTCGCGCGGATGCACCACAACGTCGTCGAACTCGTGGTGCCCTCCGATGTGGTCGTCGTGGCCGTGCGTGGCGACGGCGGTGACGGTCTTGCCGACAAGGTCGGCGAGTTCGTCGGAGAGGCTCATCAAGCCCATGCCCGTGTCGATCACGAGGTCACGGTCGCGGCCGGTGATGTGCCAGATGTTGCAGCGCATGAGAGCGATCACGTATGGCTCCCACAGCAGGGTGATCGAGTCGTCGATCGTGCGTCGCTCGAACCAGTGGTCGGCAATCGGTAGGGCGTTCATCAAACGGCGTCCGTTCTCGGTTTTTTCGGTTTCGGCTTGTCGGGCTTCGGCTTCTTGGCGCGGCTGGGTGCGACCCGCATCGGCTCGCCCTCCATCTTCGGGTAGACGGGGGGCCACGGGGCGTCGACCAGTCCGGCCCCTTGGTCGCGGCGGACCATATCGAGGAACGGTTCGATTGGTTGTGGCGAGTCGTTCATCGCCACCCATGCGTCACCGTGCTCGGCGACCCAGGTCGGCACGGTTGCGATCGTCATGTCGTGGGGCCGCAGCGTGGGCAACAACTCCCACGGGAACGGGAACGACACCGGGGCGTGGTCGAGTGCTCGGACGGACCATGGTGCGAAGACGGTCTTGTGCGGCGCGTTCTGATTGAAGTCGATGAAGATGCGGGCCCCGCGCTCTTCCTTCCACCATGCCGCGGTGATCAGCGTCGGGTGACGTCGTTCGAGCTCGCGTGCCATGGCGACTGCGGCACTGCGAACCGCGACGCTGTCGTGCGTCGGCAGAAGACGCACGTAGACATGCAGTCCCCGGTTGCCGGAGGTCTTGATGTACCCGGTGATGCCGATGTCGTCGAGCAGCGCCTTGGTCGCCGCGGCTGCCTCCTGGGCCATCGCGTACGTGGTGCCAGGACCCGGATCGAGGTCGATGCGTAGTTCGTCGCAGTGCTCGGGATCGGAAGCGCGGACCGGCCAGGAGTGGAAGCCGAGGCAGCCGAGGTTGACGGCCCACACCAGGTGAGCCAGATCGGCGACGACCAGTGCCCGCGATGGTGTGCCGTTGGGAGTCTGCACCATCGTGGTGTGCAGCCAGTCGGGCGCGCCGTCGGGGATCCGCTTCTGGAAGAAGTTCGAGCCGTGCGCGCCATTGGGGAAGCGCTGCAGCAGCACGGGGCGATCGATCATCTGGCTCATGACCGAGTCGCCAACTGACAGGTAGTAGTTGACGAGGTCGAGTTTGGTGTCGCCCCGAGTCGTGAAGAAGACCTTGTCCGGGCTGGTGACCGTGACGGTACGTCCGGCCACGGAGACATCGACTGGGTCGCTCACAACAGCAACCGTATTCCGTCGCGCCCGCTACGGTCGGACGAATGGGGGAGATGCGAATCGATGCTCCGATGCAGGGCACGATCGTCGCGGTCGATGTCTCGATCGGCCAAGCGGTCATTGCCGGCCAGCAACTGATGCTGATCGAGTCGATGAAGATGCATCACGCCATCGAGTCGCCGTGCGACGGAACGGTCGCCGAGGTGCTCGTCGCCGTAGGTGCCACGGTGATGGCCGGGGTCGCGGTGGCATCGGTGATGCCCGGCGTTGTTGCCCAAACTGCCGTCGAGGGCGCGGCGCGTGGCGACCGGTCGGCAGTGCGACCCGACCTGGCGGAGGTTCAGGCTCGCCACGCGATCGGACTCGATGCGGCTCGGCCCCAGGCGGTCGAACGCCGGCGAACCGTCGGGCGTCGCACTGCTCGCGAGAACGTCGCCGACTTGGTCGACGACGGTTCGTTCATCGAGTACGGCCCGCTCGTGATCGCCGCCCAACGGCGGCGACGGTCGGTCGAAGAACTGATCGAGCGGACCCCCGCTGACGGCATGATTGGCGGCATCGGCACCGTCAACGGCGACCTGTTCGAGGGGCACGCTGCTCAGGTGATCGCCGTCTCGTACGACTACACCGTCCTGGCCGGCACACAGGGTCAGCAGAATCATCGCAAGAAGGACCGCCTGTTCGACTTGGCCGAGTCGATGCGTCTGCCGGTCGTGTTCTTCACCGAGGGCGGAGGTGGACGGCCCGGCGACACCGATGCCACTGGCGTCAGCCTCCTCGACGGTTGGGCGTTCCTGTACTTCGCCCAGCTGAGTGGCCTGGTGCCGCTGGTTGGCATCAACGCCGGCTATTGCTTCGCCGGCAACGCGTCGATGCTCGGCATCTGCGATGTGGTGATCGCCACCGAGGACTCGAACATCGGCATGGCTGGCCCGGCAATGATCGAGGGCGGCGGCCTGGGAGTCGTTCGACCTACCGAGATCGGCCCGACCGCGGTGCAGCAGGCCAACGGTGTCATCGACATCACCGTTGCCGACGAGGCGGAGGGTGTGCGGGTCGCCAAGCAGTACCTCTCGTACTTCCAGGGCCCGCTTCGCAACTGGACCTGCGCCGATCAAGGCGAGCTGCGTGCTGCGATCCCGGAAGATCGCATGCGCAGCTACGACGTCCACTCCGTGATCGACGGCCTCTTCGATACCGGCAGCGTGTTGGAGCTCCGCCGCCACTTCGGCCTGGGCATGGTCACGGCGCTCGCACGAGTCGAGGGCCGGTCCGTCGGCGTCATCGCCAACAACCCCGGGCATCTGGCAGGTGCGATCGACAGCGACGGCGCGGACAAGGCCGCGAGGTTCATGCAACTGTGCGATGCGTTCGACATCCCCATGATCATGCTGGTCGACACTCCGGGGATGATGGTCGGTCCGGCGGTGGAGGCGACCGCGTTGGTTCGTCACTGCTCGCGGTTGTTCGTCGTTGGCGCCAACGTGACGGTTCCGCTGATCAGCGTGGTCTTGCGCAAGTGCTACGGCCTCGGCGCCCAAGCGATGGTGGGTGGAAGTACGAAGGCGCCGGCTGCGTGTGTGGCCTGGCCGACCGGAGAGTTCGGCCCGATGGGCGTGGAGGGAGCGGTGCGCCTCGGCTTCCGTCGTGAGCTCGAGGCGATCGAGGATCCGGCGGCACGTGACGCCGAGTTCCAGAAGATGGTGGCGCGGATGTACGAACATGGCAAGGCGCTCAACACAGCCTCCCACTTCGAGATCGACGACGTGATCGACCCGGCCGACACTCGAAAGTGGCTGGTGACGGTGCTCAAGTCCGCTCCGCCGCCGGCGCCTCGCACGGCGAAGAAGCGCCCGAACATCGACACCTGGTAGGAGTACGGGATGGATGTTGACCAAGTCGAGCTGAGAGTCGTCCGGCTTCCGTACCGGTCGGTCTTCAAGACGTCGTTCGCGGCCGAGTTCGAGAAGCACGCGGTACTTGTCACGGTTCGCTCGGCCGGAGTCGAGGGATACGGCGAAGGGGTGATGGACACCTTGCCTGCATATCGTGAGGAGTCGATCGTCGGGGCCCTCCATCTGCTTCGCGAGGCCTTGGTGCCGGCATTGATGCGCGACGGGTGCGACGACCCGATGACGTTGTGCGACTCGTGGGCCCGGTGGCGCGGCAATCCGATGGCCAAGTCCGCGTTGGAGCTCGCGGTGTGGGATTGCCACGCGCGGCAGCTCGGACGTCCCCTACGCACGCTGCTCGGCGGCGAGCGAACCGAGATCCCCGTGGGTGCCAGTCTCGGCATGAACACGATCCCCGAGACACTGGCGTCCGTCGGCCGCCATGTCGACCAGGGCTACAAGCGGATCAAGTTGAAGATCGAGCCCGGTTGGGACATCGACCTCCTGTCTGCGGTGCGTGCCGACTTCCCAACGATCGAGTTGACGGTCGATGCCAACTCGGCGTACACGCTGGACGATCTCGACGTGCTCCGCAAGATCGATCAGTTCGGGTTGCACTACATCGAGCAGCCGTTGCATTGGGATGATCTCACCGACCACGCCAAGCTCGCTCCGCAGCTGGAGACACCGCTGTGTCTCGACGAGACCCTGACTTCTCCGGCTCGAACCAAGGCTGCCCTCGACCTCGGCGCGTGCGCCGTCGTCAATGTCAAGGTCGGCCGCGTCGGTGGGTTGGCGGCGACCAAGCGGATCCACGACCTGTGTGTAGCGCGCCACGTGCCGATGTGGTGTGGCGGCATGCTCGAGACCGGCATCGGCCGCGCCCACAACATTCACGCGGCGACGATGCCGGGCTTCGTGTACCCCGGTGACACGGCCTCGGCGAGCCGCACGTACGCCCGCGACGTCACCGAGCAGGCATTGGAGACAACCGATGGCATCATGCCGGTTCCATCCGGTCCGGGCATTGGCGTCACCCTCGACCGCCCGTTCCTCGAATCGGTCACCGAATCCGTAGAGGTCCTGCGCCGATGACGATCGAGTTCCGCGAGCTGCGCACGGCCGCCGAACTTGCTCCGCTGCCGCCGCTCGAATCGCGCGTCTGGGGCAACAAGGTCGAAGTGGTGGCGGTCCACATGCTCGTGGCGACGATCAACGAAGGTGGCCTTGCAATCGGGGCGTTCGATGGCGACCGTTTGGTCGGCTCGGTGTACGGCTTCGCCACCCACCAACTGCATGTTCTTCATTCGCACTACCTTGCGGTCGATGCGGACCATCGGGGGTCAGGGCTCGGCATCGCGTTGAAGCACCGCCAACGCGAGTGGTGTCTCGCCAACGGGCGAACCGCGATGCGTTGGACCTTCGATCCGCTGCAGCTCGGCAACGCCCATCTCAACCTGCGTTCGCTGAGGGCGATCGCAACCCAGTACCACGTCGACCTCTACGGCCCGATGGCCGGCATCAACGGTGGTCTGCCCAGCGATCGGTTCGTTGTCGAATGGGATCTCGTCGGAGAACGTTTCAGCGGGACCGAATCGATCGAGGTCGAAGTGCCGCCGGTGTCGGCCGACGAGATCGCCGCGGCGTCGGCCTCGGCGGTTGATGCCCGAGTGTCGCTGCGCGACGCGCTGGTGCCGTTGTTCACGGACGGTTGGCGAGTCATCGACGTCGACCGCGCTCGCCGTACTTACACGCTGGGCCGTTGACTAGCGCTGCTGCTCGCTGAGCACCTCGGCGAGGTCGGGGAAGACCTTGCGGACCTTTTCCGTGAGCCAGTCGCCGTAGGTGCTGTTGAGGTCGCGCAGGTTTGCCCGATCCCAACGCCGATCTGCGTCGGCCGGCGCGACCCAACCATCGTCGAGATCGATCGCTTCGATGACGGCATCCCATCCCGGATCAAGAAAGAAGGGCAGCGAGTACCGATCATGCGCCGCGTCGTTGCGGGCGCGATGCGGGGTCGACCGGTAGCGACCGGCCGTGAGCCGATCGAGCATGTCGCCGAGGTTGCAGATGATCAGCTCCGGATCGTGCGGTGCATCGAGCCACACGTCACCGACTTTGACCTGCAGCCCTGGCGTGCCGTCGTGGGCGAGCAGCGTGAGCAGGCCATAGTCGCTGTGCTCGGCGACTCCCCAGCGATCGGCGTGGTTGGGCGGGTGCGGCGGATAACGAAAGATGCGAAACAGGGGAGTGGGATCCGCCGTGAGATCGCTGCCGAAGAACTCCGGGGCCAGGCCCAACCCCTCGGCCATCAGCGACAGCACGTGCTGAGCGAGCGGTTCCATCGCCTCCATCCACTGCGTGACCAGCGGCCGCATCTCCGCCGGCTCGGTCGGCCAGATGTTGGGACCGTGCATCGGGCGGGGATCGGGCGGCAGCTCGCGGCCGAAGTAGTAGCCCTCCTTCAGGTCTGCGATGCCCGACGTCAACTCGCCACCGAGCGGAAACCATCCGCGCCACGCCGAGCTGGCGCGGGCCATGGCGACCTCTTGCTTCTCGGTCTCGTCTCGGCCGAAGAAGTCGATGGAGACTTGGAGAACAGCCTTGCGCAAGTCGTCGTCGACTCCGTGATTGCGGATCGCGAAGAAGCCGAACTCACGGCATGCCTGATCGATCTCCGTAGCAGCCGTTCGAGCGTAGAGATCGACGATCGGCAGCATGCTCTGCAGCGTACGCGCCCTGCCGTGCCAGAATCGATGCTCGTGACCACCGCCCAACTGATCGTCGTTGGGGCGGCGGTCTTCATCGCTGCGTTGATGCAGATCGTGGCCGGTTTCGGCTTCGCCCTGCTCGCGGTGCCCCTGATGACGTTGGCGATCGAGCCGAAGCTTGCCGTCGTGGTCAGCTCGATGACCGGGATCTTCGTCACCACGTGGCAAGCAGTGCACAGCCGCGCCGACGCTGACCGGGCCTTGGTGAAGCGGCTGACGATCGCCGCGTACATCGGGATGCCGTTCGGCCTCCTCGTCTTCATCACCGTCAACGACAACGTGTTGAGGTTGTTGCTCGGCATCGCCGTGCTGATCGCCGTGATACTGCTCGCGTTGCGGGTCAACCTCCAGCACGTCGGTCCGCGGTTCGACTACGGCGCCGGGTTCATCTCCGGTGTGCTCAACACATCGCTGTCGACCAATGGCCCGCCTCTGGCCTTTCTGTTACAGGCACGCCAACTTCCGCCTGCTAGGTTTCGGGCGACCATCACGACGGTGTTCGCCTTCAGTAACATCCTCGGTCTCAGCCTGTTCATCGCCTCCGGAAAGGTGACCCGAGACGGCATCGTCACGTCGGCGGTGACGATTCCAGCCATGATCCTCGGCCAACTGCTCGGCTATCCGATTCGCAAACATGTGCACGGCGAGCGCTTTCGCCGGCTGGTCCTCGTCCTGCTCACCTGCGCGGCGATCAGCTCGATCGTCAACGCCCTCATCTGAGGAATGATGGCCCGATGATCTTCGCCTGCATCGCAACGGCGATCGCCGCGATCGCCAACTGGTATTCGCGCTGGAAGCTGAACGTGCGCATCGAGCTGATCTCCAAGCCGCTGACCACCGTCGGAGCAATCGCCATCGCTGCCTTCGCCGATGGTCCGCGCCCGGCGACCGTCGTGGCAATCATTGCCTTGACGTTGTGCCTGGTGGGCGATGTCGCCCTGCTTCCTGCCGTCGACCAGTTCGTCGTTGGCTTGGCCGCCTTCCTGCTCGGGCACGTGGCCTTCATCGTGATGTTCGTGCAGCGCGGTCTCGATCGTTGGCCGATGGCCGGTGTCGCCGTTGTCGGCTGCGCGTTGCTGCTCGGTACCGCAGCGGTTCCGATCGTGCGCGGTGCGGCGACCAAAGGGTTCGGAATCCCGGTGCGGGCCTACCTCGTGGTGATCTCGTCGATGTGCGTCGTTGGGTGGGCAACGGGTAACTGGCTGATCATGGTTGGCGCGACGGCGTTCATCGTCAGCGACTCGATCCTCGGTTGGGGTCAGTTCGTGGCCGAACGTTCGTGGATGCACCTGGCGATCATGGTCACCTATCACGTGGCGATCGTGTCGCTGGCGCTGAGCCTGGCGGTCTAGACAGCCTGGCGGTTGAGCCGCATATCTCGTGCCGAGTCGCCAAACGGATCGGCCCTTTAGTTTGGGCAGGATGAGCCCGTCCAACGCTTGCTGACCCGGACTAGCCGCCGAACATCTGCAGCCACTGCTCGGCCGAGTTCGGCCGGAACACGTAGTTGTTCTGACGGATCGACTCGAGCGTGGCGCTGGGCGGCGGCGAGTAGCGGTGCCCCGGGTACACCACGGTGGCAGCCGGCATCGCGGCGAGCTTCTGCAGGCTGTGGTACATCTCCTCCGGGTTGCTACCGGGCAGGTCGGTGCGCCCGCAGCCGTCGAGGAACAGGGTGTCGCCGCTGACCAACCGTCCTTCCACGTGGAAGCACTGGCTGCCCGGGGTGTGGCCGGGAGTGTGAACCAGCGTGACGTCGATCGATCCGACACGCACGACGTCGCCGGGTTCATGGATCGCCAGATGGTCATCACCGACGCCAGTCGCTCGACGCACCCACGGGACCTCGGTCCGTTGCACATGAATCGGGCAATCGACCCGTTCGAGCAGCGTAGTGATGCCCTCGATCGTGTAGCCCATCATCGGCCCGCCGACATGATCCGGGTGGTAGTGCGTGGCCAGCACTCCGCTGACGACCATGCCGTCGGCGGTCACGGTGTCGATCACCTCGTCGACGGCGTAGGCCGGATCAACCAGGAGGCACTCGCCGGTGGTGCGATCGCCGATCGCATAGACGAAGTTGACCATTTGCTGGGCGAGCGGATCGCTGGTAGCGAAGTCGCGCCCCGACAACAGTTGGCGGAAGTAGAGCCGATCGTCGGGGTTGTCTGCCATCAGTCGTACGCTACTCAGCGATGAGATCGCCGCGACGGAGCGACCGATGACCGAGCTCACCGAACTGATCGAGGGTCAGCTTCTCGTCTACGGCGGCGACAAGGTGACCGAGGTTCCTGCCGATCTCGCCCGAGCATTCACCGCAGGTGATCGATTGGTGATCGTCCAAGCCAGTGGCGACCTGCTGCACATCCCACGCGCCGAGCATCGACTGGCGTCGACAGCGGTCGACGATGCGGTCGATGCGTTCAGCGCTCTCAGCGCTTGCACTGACGATCAGATCACCGAGTTCTTCGAGCGGTTCGCCGACTTGATCGACGACGACTCGACGTTCGGTGTGGTACTCGACGCCAATCGCGCCGACGTCGATTCGGCACTCGACAGGGGCAGGTCGACGACCCGGCTGACGTTGTCGTCGGGCATGCGCACCGAGATGGCGGCGGGCCTGCGCAGTTGGGCTGCCTCGCCCAGTCGGCGGCAGCAACGTCTCTCAACGATCGATCATGCGGAGTGGTCGGTGTCGTCGTGGCGAGCTTCGCTGGGTGTGGTTGGCTTCGTGTTCGAAGGGCGGCCCAATGTGTTTGCCGATGCAACCGGAGTCCTGCGCACCGGCAACACCGCGGTCTTCAGGATCGGCAGCGATGCGCTCGGTACGGCCAGAGCGATCATGAACAGCTGTGTCGTGCCGGCGTTGGCTGGTTCGGGCCTGCCGGCCGGTGCCGTTCGTTTGGTCGATTCGGCAGCACATGCCGCAGGTTGGGCGCTCTTTGCCGACTCGCGTCTCTCGTTGGCGGTCGCTCGCGGCTCTGGGAAAGCGGTGGCGCAACTCGGCGCGGTCGCCCGCCAGCACGGCGTGCCTGCCAGTCTGCACGGCACTGGGGGAGCATGGATCGTGGCCTCCGAACACGCCGATCGTGCCGTGCTGGCAGAGGCCGTCGAGCACTCGCTCGACCGAAAGGTCTGCAACACCATGAACGTGTGCTGCGTACCTCGGCGCCGATGGGCTGAGCTCTGCGAGGTCGTGTCGAAAGCAGCGCAACGGGCGGCCGACAAGCGCGGCACGCAGGCAGTCATGCACGTCGTGGGCGCCGGCGAGCGCGATCGTCTCGGCGAGGAATGGGAGTGGGAGGACGCCCCCGAGTTCTGGCTCGTCGAGGTCGATTCCGCCGCCGAGGCCGCTGCCCTGTTCAACAAGTACAGCCCGCGCTTCGGCGCCTCGCTGATCAGCGAAGACCGCGAGGAGCACGACTGGTTCTATTCCGCCGTCGATGCTCCGTTCATCGGCAATGGCTTCACCAGGTGGGTCGACGGGCAGTTTGCGCTCGATCAGCCTGAGCTGGGCTTGTCCAACTGGCAAGGCGGTCGTCTGTTCGCTCGCGGCGGTGTGCTCTCCGGCGATTCGGTGCACACGATCCGGCTACGCGCTGAGGTGCGCGACCACTCCGTGCACCGTTGACGGTAACGTCGCTGCCCGTGCATCGACGGACGGGTGGATTGCTGCTGGTCACCATTTTGGCAGCGTGTGCCAGTGCGCCGGGCGTGGTGTCGACCGAGGCCAGAGCGAACCACAGCTCGACGATCCCGGTGCCAGGGTCCACCACCGGGTCCGCCGCCCCGGATGCGACACCGACCACTGCCCCGACAACTCCGACAACCGGTCAACCGACCGCCGACCCGAATGGGATCGGCGATTCACTGTTTCCCGCACTCGGCAACCCCGGGATCGACGTGCAGCACTACACCGTGGTGCTCGACTACGACCCGCAACGACGGGAGCTGTCGGTCTCCGAACACCTCGACATCGTGATGACCGCCGATCGCGACACGTTCTCGCTCGACTCGGATGGTCCGGTCGTGTCCGCCGTGACCATCGATGGCGCAGCGGCCAAGTTCACTGCCGCCAGGCCGGAGCTGTTGATCACGCCGAGCAGCCACCTCACGACCGGTCAGCACATCGGCGCCGACATCACATACACGGTCTCGCCGCACTCGGTGCCGTCCGCCGCGGGGGAGCGAGTCGGGTGGTTTCCGACTCCCGGCGGTTCGTTCGTTCTCAACGAACCGGAAGGCGCGCACACCTGGCTGCCGAGCGACGACCACCCCAGCGATCAGGCCACGTTCCGGTTCGAAGTCACGGTTCCGACAGGATTGACGGCCGTCGCCAACGGCGCATTGGTGGCCCACACGTCGACGCCTACAACCGACACGTGGATTTGGCAAGAGGATCACCAGATGGCCACCTATCTCATCCAGTTGCTCACGGGCGACTACGAGCTGGTCGACGGCGTCGGCCCCAACGGCTTGCCATTGCTCAGCGCAGTGCTGCGTCAAGACCGCACGTTGATGCAGCCGTACATCGACTCGATCGCCGACGAGATCGACTTCTTCGACGGCTACTTCGGGAAGTTTCCACTCGACCGCTACGGCATTGCCATCGCCGACAGCACACAAGGCATTGCGATGGAGACCATGGAGCGTTCGCAATTCAGCCGCGACGATTTCTTGTCGGGGCGGCTGGACTCGTCCGAACAGCTGCTGCTCTCCCATGAACTGAGTCATCAGTGGTTCGGTGATGCGGTCTCGCCGGCGCGATGGAGCGACGTGTGGCTCAACGAGAGCTTCGCGACCTACGGCGAGTGGATGTGGCTCGACCACCTCGGGCTGCAGTCGATGGAGCAATCGTCCAGTTCCGCGTTGGCGGCGCGACAACCGGGCGAAACCCCGGCGCCATCAGTCGACCAGATGTTCACGTTCAACAGCTACGACGGAGGGGCCGTCATCCTGCACGCGTTGCGCAAGACGATCGGCGACGCCCTGTTCTTCACACTGCTGCGTCGCTGGGTTTCCGACAACGTCGGGAAGGCACGGACAACCGCAGATTTTGTCGCACTCGCTGATCAAGTCGCTGGTCAGGACCTGACCGACTTCTTCTCGAAGTGGCTGTACGCCGCTGTGTTGCCGACGTCGTTCCCTGGTTGATGGCGAGACGCGGGTGATCGCCAATCACTCCACGACGCGTTGTCAGTGGCCGATGAAGCGTTCGAGGATCTTGCTGCGCCATTTCTCGGTCGTACCGGTGCGCTCTTCGTAGCGATCTGCGCCGACCGGCAGGCGGAGCATGGCGTTGATGCCCAGCCATCGAAACGGCTCTGGCTCCCACTTGCGCGAATGGTGGTTGACCCACGGCAACGAGACGAGGTCGGTTTCACGTCGCAGGATCAGATCGGCGAGCGTTCGCCCGGCAAGGTTGGTGGTGGTCACGCCGTCGCCCACGTACCCGCCGGCCCACGCCTGGCCCGCGGCGGGATCGAAGCCCACGGAACAGAACCAGTCACGCGGCGCGCCGATCGGGCCTCCCCAACGATGGGTGACCTTCGCATCTCCGAGGGCCGGAAACATCTCGCCGAGCAAGGTGCGCAGCGAGTCTTGAACGACTGCATGCCGATCGAACTCGGGCTTGATCGCCGACGCGAAGTGATAGGGCGCGCCGCGGCCGCCGAACGCAATTCGATTGTCCGCGGTTCGCTGCCCGTAGATGATCAGACGTCGATCATCGTTGAACGTCTCGCGCTGGGCCCAACCAACTTCGTCGAAGAACGAGGTGGGCAACGGCTCGGTGGCGATCATCAGCGAGTAGATCGGAGCGACCGTGCGCCGGTGGCCCGGCAGCCGTGCCGTGAAGCCTTCGGTGGCGCGTACGACGACGTCGGCGGAGACCGTTCCGGTTTCGCAGCGCACCTTGTGATCGCCGAGCTCGATCACTCGCGTCTGCTCGTAGATGGTCACTCCGCCCCGTTCCACCGTCTCGGCCAACCCGCGCACCAGGCGGGCCGGATGGATGGCTGCGCAATGCGGTGTGTATCCCGCACCGAGTGCCTTGTTCATCCGGAGGCGGGCCGACGTCTCGTCTGCGTCGAGCCAGCGATAGTCCTCTTCGCCGAATCCCCACGAGCGGTAGTAGGCAATTTGCTCGTGAACCCGCCGGACCTGCGGCTGGGTCCGCGTGATGTTGAGGTATCCGCCCTTGGCGAGATGGCAGTCGATTCCCTCTGCGGTCGTCACGCGAGCGACCTCGTCGACGCTGTCGTACATCGTTCGCTGCAGGGCGATTGCCCGATCGCGTCCGTGGTTCGCTGCCATCTTCTCGAAGCTCATCGGCAACAACGCCGACAACCAGCCGCCGTTTCGACCACTGGCCCCGAAGCCGGCGAACTCCGCTTCGACGATCGCGATGCGCAGCTTCGGATCGAGTTGGTGAAGGTAGTACGCCGTCCACAACCCGGTGTAGCCGGCGCCGACGATCACCACATCGACCGAGATGTCGCCCGACAAGCGCTGGCGCGTCGAAAGGTTGTGATCGGCAGGAAGCGAATCGAGCCAGAACGAAACAGAGCGTGGGTCGGTCATCGGCCGCGACACTACGCAATGCGTTGGCGTCGGCCCTACGCTTGCGCCGATGTTGCCGACCCCGACCGGCTGGTTCCCGGACCCGTGGAACCAGTCCGGAGTGCGGTATTGGGACGGCAGAACTTGGACCGGTTACGCCGCCGTTCCATCGGCGTCGCCGCAGCCGCACCCGACACTTCCGCTTCGAGCCGCGTGGGGCGCCGTCATCACCCTGTTGATCTCGCTGGTCTCCAGCCGGTACTTGCTGAGGGCGATCACTCGCTTCGAGTGGCCGATCTTCGTGTACGTCACGATCGTGGCGATCATCGGCTACGTACCGGCCTTGCTGTGGTGTTGGTATTCGAGCCGGCGGTGGGGGACCGGCCATTTCCGGGCCGATGTCGGCCTGAAGGCCCGCTGGGTCGATACCGGCTGGGGTCCGATCACTTGGATGGCCTGCCTGCTCACACAAGTCGTCGTCGGGTTGCTGGTTGTCGGGCTGCGGATCCCGTTCACGAGCAACATCAGAAACGTGGCGAACGTGCACACCGATCGCGGCTATGTGGTGTCGCTGCTCGTGCTAGCCGTCGTGGCGGCACCTCTCGCCGAGGAGATCGTGTTTCGCGGGGTGGTCATGCGCGGCCTGTTGTCGCGCAACGGCGCGGTGGTGTCCGTCGGCGTGCAAGGGGCGCTGTTCGGCGTTGCCCACTTCGACCCGATACGCGGCACCGGCAACATCGGCCTCATCCTCGTCCTCGGCTCCGTTGGCTGTGTGCTCGGCGGTGCCGCCTACCTCATCCGCCGCCTGGCCCCGACGATGATCGCTCATGCGATCCTCAATGCCGTGGCCATGGCCTTGGCGTTGTCGGGGTTCCTGTCCAACAACTGACTCGCTGATGGCGTTGGGGCCCGTCAGGGGAACAGTTGGAGGTTGTCGATCAGGCGAACGTCGCCGAAGCACACTGCCGCGACCATCACTGCCGGTTGATGTGCATCGCCGACCGGTTGCAACGTCAACGGGTCGACGATGTGGATGTACTCGACCTTGGCGAGGGGTTCCGCCTCGATGCGAGCGGTGGCGACGGAGATCAATCGTTCCGGGTCGTGTTCCCCTTGATTGAGTGCCTGTGCGGCGAGGCGGAGCCCCTGCACGATGCAGATTGCGGCGCTTCGATCGTCGGGCGAAAGGCGTTGGTTACGGCTCGAGATCGCCAACCCGTCGGGTGCTCGAACCGTTGGTGCACCGACGATCTCGATGTCCATGTCGAGGTCGGCCACCATGCGGCGGATGACCGCCAGCTGCTGGAGGTCTTTCTGGCCGAAGATGGCCACGTCGGGTTGCACCGCGCCGAACAACTTCGCCACCACCGTCGTCACGCCGCGGAAGTGCCCCGGCCGACCGGCGCCTTCCAGCGAATCGGCCAGCTGCCCCGGCTCCACATGGGTTTGGAACTCGGACGGATACATCGTCGCCGCCCTCGGCGCGTACACCGCGTCCACATCGGCGGTGCGGCATCTGTCGAGATCATCGTCGATCGGCCGTGGGTAGTGGTCGAAGTCGTCGCCGCGGTTGAACTGCAGCGGATTGACGAAGATCGTCACGACGACCAGATCGCCACGCGTGCGGGCGTGCTCGATCAACGAGAGGTGCCCGGCATGAAGGGCACCCATCGTGGGTACGCACGCGATCGACCGGCCCTCGGCACGTTGGGCACGACTCCACGCCTGCATCGATCGCGGATCGCGACAGATCAGCACGAAGGTCGACTCAGTGGAAGCTGTGGGCGTCGTCCGGCCACGTGCCGTCACGAACCTCGCGGACGAACGCGGCGGTTGCTTCGATTGCTTCGTCCCGCAGATTGGCGTACTGCTTGGTGAACTTCAGCGTGAGGTCGCTGAGGCCCAGCACGTCGTGCAGCACCAACACCTGGCCGTCGCAACACGGCCCGGCACCGATGCCGATGGTCGGAATCGAGAGCTTCTTGGTGATGTCGGCAGCGAGATCGAGCGGCACACCTTCCACCACCACTGCACAAGCGCCGGCTTGCTCGACGGCATGGGCATCCTCCAACAGCCGCTCGCGCCCGCCGGCTTCGAACCCGCCGGAACGACCTTGCACCTTGTGCCCGCCCATGCGGTGGAAGCTCTGCGGAGTGAGCCCGATGTGGCCGACGACCGGAATGTCGACCCGGGTCAAGGCTTCGATGGTCTCGGCCATCACGACGCCGCCTTCGAGCTTGACGCACTCGGCGCCCTCTTTCATCAACCGGATGGAGCTCTCCACGGCTTGTTGTGGGCTGACTTGGTACGAGCCGAAGGGCAGGTCGCCGACGATCAGGGCGCGTGGCTTGGCTCGCGAGACAAGACGGACGTGGTACACCATGTCGTCGAGTGCCACGGGAATCGTGTTGGCCTCGCCTTGTACGACCATGCCGACCGAATCGCCGACGAGGATCACATCGACACCGGCAAGGTCGACGAGGCGGGCAAACGTGACGTCGTAGGCGGTGATCATGGCGATCTTCTCACCGAGGGCCTTCATGCGCGCCAGTTCGGGGACGGTGACCTTGGGCCGTTGATGCGTCTCGCTGGTCATGAAGCTGCTGCCTCCCTGAACCGGGGTGACGGAGTCCCCGACGCAGAGGTCAAACTATCGACCACACGGCCAGATCCAAAAGCCGCGTGCACAAACCGGACGGGTGTCACCTGGCTGCGGGGAACGCACTAGGACACAAGTCGGAGTAGCTCGGAACGCCACCATCGCTCGAACGGGCCTCGATCACGGCGCGAGTGCAGGCAAGGGCAAAGCAATCGGCGGCCGCGACCAGCAGCGCGTTGAGCGCGCCGGGGCGGGTGTCGGGGCGGCGCAGGCCTGGGGCGTTGCTCGCCGCCAGCGTGTGCCGGCCGGTCGACAGGCAGAAGATGGTGTCGCCGTCGAACATCGAGTGGACGGGGCGGATTGCCCGTGCCAGGCCGTCGTGGGCCACGCCGGCCATCTTTCGGCACTCGGATTTGGTCAGCTCAGCGGAAGTCGCCACGAGCCCGATCGTGGTGTTCAGCGGTGTCGGTGGTGTTCGTGTGGCCTCGATCAAGGCGTGCCGCTCGGCCGTCGACGGCCGGCGCAAGGCGATGCCGTCGTGGAACCACGGAAGGCCTGTGTTCGGGGCGATGACCCGACCGGCAGCATTGACCACCGCCAACGCACCGACGACGATGCCGTCGGGCAGTGTGACGCTGGCGGTACCAACGCCGCCCTGCAGCCCGGCAGCGACGGCACCGGTGCCGGCCCCGACCGCCCCCATGGCTATGGCGCCGGACTTTGCCGCTGCGCACGCTCGATACCCGAACGTCTCGTCGGGTCGGTTGCCGAAGACACCACCGCGACCGAGGTCGAAGATGACTGCGGCAGGAACGATCGGCACCACGTGGTTCGGCTGCGGACCTACCGGAAAGCCGGCCGCGTGCTCTTCGTGCCAGCGCATCACGCCGTGCGCGGTGGCGAGCCCGTACGCGCTCCCTCCCGACATGCAGATCGCCTGAACTCGATCGATCATCGCCGTCGGATCGAGGAGGTCGGTTTCGCGGGTGCCGGGGCCGCCACCACGAACGTCGCACGATGCCATCGCCCCGCCGTCAACACGCACCACCGTGGTGCCAGTGCGCCACCCGCGGCCTCGCCGTTGGTAGTGCCCGACGAGTACCCCGGGTACGTCGGTGATGTGCTCGAGGCCCATCCGTGTCTAGGCGACGGTGAGGTTTGACTCGGCGGCGGCCGCCTGGAGGGCGCCGTGGCCCACCGACCGCCACACGCCGATACCGACGATGTACAGCGGGCAGGCGATCAGCAACGCAGTGCCGACGGCCGGTTTGTCGCCGGGCGATTCGGCGGTCATCCACAGCACCGAGCCCAGCCAGATCACCGTGACCGACACCGTGAGCGGGCGGAACCGGCGCACCTGCATCGGATGCACGAACTTCCAGTTGGTCAGCTGTGTGAGGGCGAGGGCGATGCAGGCAACGGTGGTGAACCAGGGGTTGGCGCGCAGCAAGTACAGCGTCGGCACGATCATGTTCCATTCGCAGGGAAATCCGTTGAACCAGTGATCCGGGGTCATCTGGTCGGTTCGCGACATCCACAGAGCCGACATGAAGAGCAAAAAGGCGCCGATGTACAACGACGCCCCGTGCGGGAGCATGTGGAACTGGTGGAGGAAGATCACCGGAACGACGATGCAGGTGACGAAGTCGACGATCAGGTCGAGGGTGTATCCGTCGATGCGCGGAACGTGGTCGCGGACACACCACACCCTGGCTGCGGGACCGTCGACGCCGTCGAGAACCATGGCGACCGCAAGCCACAGAACCGCCGCACGCGGTTGTTTGTCGGACACGGCGATGATGCCGAGCATGCCGCAGATCGCGCCGCTGGCCGTGACGCAATGAACGAACCATCCCTTGGCGATCGGGTGACGAACTGCGGCGGCCGCTGCGCCTAGGTTGGACATGGCAACGCACTCCTAAATCGGATGATCGTACGGACGCCACCCGCTACGGCCGTGATGTTATCCGGTTTGGCGGACGGTGGGAGATAGGGTCCCGAGCCATGCGTGACCGCCTGCGCGGTGCAACCTTCGAGTTCTGTAGCGCCGCGGTACGCGCTGCCTGGAGCCATGCGACCCGATTGGCAGCGATCGGCCCACGCAGCAAGGCCGGGCGGCGGTTTGGACGATTCGGCCAGAACAGTGTCATCTGCTTCCCTGCCGACACGATCTTCAACGAGCACTACATCCACATCGGCGAAGGCACGATGATCGGTGCGCACGTCACCCTGTCGGCAGGGATGATGCCCGGCCAGCAGTGCCTCACCGACCCGGTCGTGCGCATTGGTGATCGATGCCTGATCGGCAAGGGCAGCGGCATCGTCGGTCACCTGGCCATCGAGATCGGCAACGATGTGTGGACGGGCCACAACGTGTACATCACCGATCAGAACCATGGCTACGACGACATCACTCGACCGATCTCGCAACAGACGATGCCCGAGCAGCCGGTGGTGATCGGCGACGGATCGTGGCTGGGCTTCGGGACCGTGGTGCTTCCGGGGGCGCGCATCGGTCGACATGTCACCGTGGGCGCCAACTCCGTGGTGGTCGGCGAGCTGCCCGACTACTGCGTCGCGGTCGGGGCACCGGCGGTCGTGATCCGGCGATATGTCGAGGGCCAAGGCTGGGTGCGAGAGCCCTAGTTCAGGTGTCGCCGCCGAGCTCTCCCGGTGGCATGCAGTTCGGAATGTCGTTGCCCGTGGTGAAGTCGATGACCGTGTTGGTCACCGGGCTGCCGTGCACCATCGTTTCGCGGTACGGCTGGAGGTCGAAGGCCCGTAGCCGGGCCGTGTACGCCCGCCGGTCGCTGATGATCTCGCGGTAGTACTTCACGAAGACCGTGACGCGCTCGCGATTGTCGGTGCGCACCAGCGGCAGCGCGTCGAGGTCGTCGATCATCGTGCTCAGCGTGTCGGTGGCTCGGTCGACGATGTCGGCGCGCTGGGTCATCTGCGCGTGCGTGGGTTTGGCGATGTAGCCCTGGGTTGTATCGGCGAGAGCGAGTCGTCGTTGCGTGGCGTCGACGCAGATCTGCTCGGCGGAGGTTCTCCACGATTTCTCGGTGACGTAGTACACCCCGGTCTTGGTGGCAAAGCCGAACGCATACACCCACATCGCGCCGATGAGCGCACAGACGAAGATCAGGATTGCTCGCACCCAAGGCCGTGACTTTGGTTTGGTGATGTCGGTGACTTCGGTGACGTCGCTCATGCGTGCTTCGGACGATAGGAGATAGCGAGCTGGGTGGAGGCGCCCAGAAGACCCGCCAGGGCGGCGATGACGGAGCCAGTCCATCCGTTCCAGTGAATGCCGGCGGCGTGGTCGAGCGACCATCGCCCTGGACCAACGGTGGCGATGACAAAGGCTGTTACTGCGATCGATGCGCAGTACTCCCATCCCTGCTTCGGCTTGAAGATGAAGAACCCGACCTTCCAATGTTCGACCACGATCGCAACCGTCATCACACCGATCATTCCGGCTGCGGCCAGCGGCGTCAGCAGGCCGAGGGCCATCAACACACCGCTACCCACCTCTGTGGTGGCCGCCAGACGGGCCTGCCAGCGCGGCCAACGCATGCCGATGTCGCCGAACCACCTGGCGGTGCCCGCCAGTCCGCCAGGGCCAAAGAACTTGTTGTAGCCGTGGTAGGCGAGGAACAGCCCGAACACCGTCCGCAGTATCAACAGACCCGTGTCGAACTGTTTCACGAGGCCTCAGGCTAGGGGGCGCCTCGACCGAGACGCCATATTCGGCGTGAAGTCACACAGGCCCCTGATAGAACCAATACACGTGAATGGGGGCAAGGAGCGTGCCAAGGAAGAACACGGCACGATCGTTCCAATCGACGCGAGCCGAGCCACCCAGGCGTTCCGCCTCATCCGTGGTCTGTTGCGGCACCACAAACGCCTGTTTTTCACCGCCGTCGGCTGCGCTGCGGTGTTCGCTGCCTGCACCGTGTTCTCCTCGGTCGTCGTGCGCCTCATCACCGACAAGGTCATCGTGCCCAGGTTCGAAGACGGCCATGTCGCCACCGGGCGGGTCGTTGCAATCCTCGGTCTGCTCGTCGCCGTCGGTGTGGTCCGCGCCTTCGGCGTCGTCGGCCGCCGGATCTTCGCGAACCGCACCGCCTGGCGTGTCACCGAATCGTTGACTGCAGAGGTCGTCGATCGAGTCACTGCTCAGCCAGTTCCGTGGCATCGCATGCATCGCACGGGCGACATCATCACCCGCGCCGGCGTCGATGCCGAGGCAGCAACCCAGGTTCTGAACCCGCTGCCGTTCGCGTCGAGTGTGGTCCTGATGTTGGTGCTCTCGGCGGTGTGGTTGCTGATCACCGACCTGTGGCTCGGCATGGCAGCAGTCGCCGTCTTCCCTTTGCTGATCGGCTTGAACCTCACGTATCAGCGACGCGTCGACAAGTTCTACGACACCGCCCAGAACGAGCTCGGAAAGCTCAGTGAAGCGGTACACGAGAGCTTCGACGGTGTCACCGTGGTCAAGTCCTTCGGCGCCGAGAGCCGAGAAACGGAGCGGCTCGCGGTCATTGCCTCGCGGTTGCGCAATGCGCGGTTCGGGGCGATTCGGCTTCGCAGCACGTTCGAAGCGCTGCTCGATGGCGTGCCGAACATCGTCAACATCTTCTTGTTGGTCGCGGGTTCCTATCGCGTCCGCAGCGGCGCCATGACCATCGGCGAGCTGACCAGCTTCATCTACCTGTTCACGTTGTTGGTGTTCCCGCTGCGACTGATCGGTTTCGCGTTGTCGGAGCTGCCTTATTCCATCGCCGGCTGGAACCGCATCCGCGAGTTGCTGGACGAGCCGGTGGTCAGCGATCCGGCGCTCACCCTCAGACGGCATTCCGACAACGGCATCGAGTTGCAGGGCGTCACCTACAACCACGACGGAAGTCGCGATGTGTTGAGTGGTGTCGACGCCCTGATCCCGGCCGGTCGCACGGTGGCTGTCGTCGGTCCGACCGGAGCCGGCAAGACCACGTTGCTGCACCTCATCGCCGGGCTCATCGCCGTCGATCACGGATCGATCACGGTGCCCGAATCAGGGTGCGTGCTGGTCTTCCAAGAGCCGTTCTTGCTGGCCGGGTCGGTACGCGACAACGTCGCTCTCGGCCGCACGGTCACCGACGACGAGGTGCACATGGCGCTGCTGGCCGCCGAGGCAGGGTTCGTCGAACAGTTCTCGGAAGGCGTCGACACCATCGTCGGCGAGCGCGGCATCGGTCTCAGTGGAGGTCAGCGCCAGCGCATCGCCCTTGCTCGAGCCCTCGTCGGCAATCCAGCGGCGCTGTTGCTCGACGATACGACCTCCTCACTCGACCCTGCCACCGAGGCCAAGGTCCTGGCGAACCTACGCGACACATTGCGCGATGCAACGGTGGTCGCTGTGGCATCGCGCCCGTCGACGATCGCGCTCGCCGACGATGTGCTGTACCTGGCCGATGGTCATGTGGTCGCCCATGGCAGCCACGACGAGCTGCTCGCCTCGGTTCCCGAGTACCGGAGGCTGATGGAAGCGTTCGAACACGATCGCGCCGAGCATCTCGAAGGAGCCCGGCCATGAGCGAGCCACTCGGCCGTTGGTCGGCGGTGCAGATGATCGGAAAGGGCGTCGAAGCGGCGCCCGCACTTCGCCGCGGCATCGGCGCCACGTTCGGGTTGGCGATGCTCGGATCCTCGGGGCGTGTGGTCGTGCCCATCCTCGTGCAGCAGGCCATCGACCATGGGTTTCGCAAGGGCAACGTCGACGTCGGCAACGTGACGATCCTCGGCGTGATCGGCCTGGCGGTCATCATCGTCGCCACGTTCGCGCAGCGCACTGCGGTCGCTCGTCTCGGTCGACGAAGTGAAGAAGCGCTCTACGGATTGCGGGTGCGACTCTTCGAGCACATCCACCGGCTGAGCATCGCCGATCATGGTGAGGAACGAAGGGGAGCGCTGGTCGCCCGTGTCACCAGCGACGTCGAAACGCTCTCCCAGTTCTTCTCGTGGGGTGCCCTGGCCTGGTTGCTCGATGGCACGCTGATGGTGCTGGTCGCCGGCGTGATGCTGGCCTACGACTGGGTGCTCGCGCTCGTGGCGTTCGCCACCGCTGCGCCGCTGGCGTTTGTGTTGCGCAGTGTGCAACGTCACCTCGTCGCCGCGTACGACAAGGCCAGAACCCGCAACGCCGAGGTGCTCACGTCGGTCAGTGAGGTGGTCTCCGGCTCCGAAACGTTGCGTGCCTATCACGCCGGCCCGCATTACGCAGACGTCACGAAACGGTCCAGCCGCGAGCGCTCCAACGCGTTCATCCGCGCCGGCACGATCGGCGCGTTCCTGTTCCCCTCGGGTGAAGTGTTCAGCGTGCTCACGGTGGCAGCTGTTGTGACCGTCGGCGTGGTGCGCGGCGCGGGCGCAGGGCTCACCTCGGGCGCGTTGGTCGGCTTCATCTTCCTGACGTATCGATTCCTCGAGCCGATCGCCGAGTTCACCGAAGTACTCGATCAGACGCAAACAGCCGTGGCCGGCCTGCGCCGCGTGCTCGGTGTTCTGGAGAACCCGATCGGGCCGCCCGAGCCTGCCCATCCGGTCACGCTGCCGCTCGGCACCCTCGGCATCGGCATCGAAAATGTCACCTTTGGCTATCGCAGCCGAGGTGACGACGAAGAGGCCCCGGTGCTCGTCGATGTCACCGCACAGATCCCGGCCGGTCAACACGTGGCAGTCGTCGGCGAGACGGGCTCCGGCAAGACCACGCTCGGCCGGTTGATCTCGCGTTTCGCCGACCCCACCATCGGCACGGTGCGCATCGGGGGAGTGCCGCTGACCGCAGTGGCCAACGACGAGTTGCGTACCCGACTCGTCGTCGTTCCTCAAGAGCCGTTCCTGTTCGATGGCACGATCGCCGCGAACCTCGGCTTCGCCCGCTCGATGCTCAGTATTCCTGATCTCGAGAAGGCGATCGTCGACCTCGATCTCAGCGATTGGCTCGACACCCTTCCCGATGGCCTGTTCACCGAAGTTGGTGCCCGTGGCGGGCAGCTCTCCGCCGGCGAGCGTCAATTGGTGGCGCTGGTCCGAGCGTCGTTGGTCGATCCCGACGTCTTGGTGCTCGACGAAGCGACGTCGTCCGTCGATGCGCTCACGGAAGTGCGTATTGGCCGCGCCCTCGACAAGTTGGCAGCGGGCAGAACGACGATTGCCATCGCTCACCGGTTGTCGACCGCGGCGCGAGCCGATCGGGTGATGGTGCTCGAGCATGGCCGTCTGGTGGAAGATGGTCCGCACGCCCAGTTGGTTGCCGCCGGTGGGCCCTACTCGCGCATGTACGAGGCGTGGATGTCGGCAACTGCCTCCACGCAGTGATCAGCTCTGTTGGTCGACGCCAAAGGGCATTGGTCCGAAGACATCGGTCACCGTGCATTTGACCGAACTACCAGAGATGGCCACCGAGGTCGACCACGGTGCAGTCGCATCGGGGGCCACATTGGGTACACCGACGGTCGACGACTTTGTCGTGGTGGTACTGCTGAACTCGACGATGATGCGGTAGTCGTGGTCACGGTCGTCGAGGTTGTGGATCGTGCCCCGAACAGTGGCTCGGCCACCGTCGACGGTGCACGGCTGTTCGACGAAGATCTCGTGTGGACCGGGGTCGACGAAGTCGCGAATCTCTCGCACCACGGCCTTCGTGAAGAAGAAGCCGCCGACGCACACCGCCAACGCGACCGGCGAAAGCGCCAGCCCGGCAACAGCGAAGTTTCGTCCGCAGCCGTCATGACGCCGCGAGGTCTTGAGACCGAGGATGCCGAAGACGATCGCAGCGACCGCCGCACCGGCGGCAAGTACGAAGACGAACGGTACCCATCCGAGTAGAACGCCGCCGAGACTCGTGGCGAGTGAGGCGATGGCCATGCCGCGTGGCCGATGCGATGGTTGCTGCATCGGCGCCGGCCGGTCGACGAGTGTGTCGACGTACCGCTGCCCGTCGACGGCGACGTCCGACGTCCATTGCACGCCGTTGAAGTAGCGGTATTCGAAACGGCCTTGGGGATCGGCATACCAGCCGGAAGGAGTGACACGGCTTTGCACGCCGTGTCACCCTACCCACGCGCTCGGTCAGCCGTGGCGAGCGCCACGGCGGACCTTCTCGGAAACGCTCAGGACTACTCGGCCGAACCAACCGACTGACGTCGGGTGACCATCGCATAGAAGCTGACCAACACGAGCGAGGACTCAACACTGAGCGACGCCAGCCCGAGGGGCTCTTTCCAGTTGCCGATGTCGTCGGTCGCGCCGGCGAGGCCGACCGAACGGCTGACGATGTACCCGGCCAGCGGTGCCAGGCCGCAAAGCGCGGCAAGCGTCCACACCAGAAGCGTCGACCGGTGGACCAGCGCAAGCGTGGCGACAAGGCAACCGACGATCAACGAGGCGAACATCCATCCCTGCGCAACGTTCTCGTCGAACTTGTCGAACACATCGAGGAAATGGATCTGGGCCACGCCGAGCAGCAGAACCGCACCAAGTCCGCGAAGGATCGTGTCGGATGATGTGGATATGGCTGGAGCCGCGGTGGCAATACGTACGTTCATGTTCTTCTCCGTCCCGAGACGCACTCCGTTGGTGCGTGGCCGCAGTGTGTAGTACGTCCTGAGTTGTCGCAATAGGGCAATGGTCTTAAGCCCATGTCAAGATGACGACGCTGCGTGGTCGACTCATTCCACTGCGGAGGGAATCCGCGCCGAAGTTTCGGATGACGAAATGTGGTGAGGGCTGGGCAGACCGAGCACTTTGTTGTAAAGCTGTTCATCCGTTCCCCCTCCCATCCCTCGTACGCATTTCGGGTGGTGCGTGGGCGCCACCGAGCATCAGAAAGCGAAGCCATGGAGATCGTTCTTGTCCGTCACGGTGAACCGGAATGGGTGCGAGACGGGTTGAACGTCGTCGACCCCCCGCTCACCGAACGCGGTCATCGTCAGGCCGATCGGGTCGCAGCAGCGCTGGCCGGTGAGGTGTTCGACGAGATCGTGATCTCGCCGTTGCGCAGACCTCGCCTCACTGCCGCGCCCGCGCTCGCCGACCGTGGCGCCGACGAGGTCATCGAGAACTGGCTCGAAGAGATCCGCGAGCCGAACTGGCACGGAACCCCTGCCGAGCTTGCCCGCAAGGCGTACGAGGAGGAGAGGTCGCGGCCGGCGTCGGCTCGTTGGGAGGGTCTCGTCGGTGGCGAGCCATCACGCGATTTCGTGGAGCGCGTGCGATCCGGAGCAACCGACTTTCTCGCCGATCGCGGGATCTATCGCAGCAAGCAAACGCTGCCCGTGTGGCACATGGACGAGTCGGAACGGCGGATCGCAGTGTTCGCTCACGCGGGCACCAATGGGGTGATTCTGTGTCACCTCCTCGGTCTCGATCCCGTGCCGTGGGAGTGGGATCGTTTTGTCACCGGCCATGCTTCGATCACACGCTTAGCGACGATGAAGATGGGTGACGGGCACACGTTCAGCCTCACGAAGCTGTCCGACGTCGAGCATCTCGAGCTCGACGACCGCACCGGCTAGACGCAGCTGCTCACCGCCACGCGCAGCGCATGCGCTTGATGCCGTTGATGAACGCGCTCTGCAAGTAGTCGGGCTCGGAGGTGATCATCATGTTCGGCAACCGTGTATGGATCTCATCGAAGATGACTGCGATCTCCCGCCGCGCAAGATTGGCACCGAGGCAGAAGTGCGGGCCGCCCGCGCCGAACCCGACCTGCTGAGGCTGCAGCGGACGGGTGATGTCGAAGTGGTCTGCGTTGGCGAACACCGTCTCGTCGCGATTGGCCGAGTTGTACCACAGCACGACCTTCTGACCGGCGGAGATCTTGGTGTTGTTGATGACCGTGTCTTCGACCGCAGTGCGCCGGAAGTGGATGACTGGTGTCGAGTAACGAACGATCTCGTCGACCGCGGTCTTCGCATGAGCGTCGAAGTCCTCGAACCACAATCGTCGCTGATCGGGAAAGTCGGTGAGCAGTTTCATCCCGTGGGCGATCGCGTTACGGGTCGTCTCGTTGCCGGCGACGACCAGCAGGATGAAGAAGGAGCCGAACTCCTGCGGTGTCAGGCGTTCTCCGTCGACTTCGGCGTGCATCAGGACGGAGGCGATGTCGTCGCCGGGATCGGCTCGGCGGTCCTCCCCGAGCTTCTGCGCATAGGCGAACATCTCCATCAACACCCCGAGGAGTTGCTCGAACGAGCCGACGTACTCGGGATCGCCGACACCGAGGATGACGTTGGTCCACTGGAAGATCTGTGCCTCGTCGTCGGGCTGTATGCCCATCATCTCGCAAATGATCTGCAAGGGGAGCAGCGCGGCGACCTGCTCGACGAAGTCGCACTCACCTTCCGGGAGTTGCTCGAGCAGTCGATCGATGATGGCCGTCGCCTTGGTGCGTACGTACCCTTCGACTCGAGCTGTCTGTCGAGGCGTGAACCCTTTGGAGACGATGCTCCGAAGACGGAAGTGGCGAGGGTCGTCCATGGCGATCATCGAGCCGATGAACTCGTTCATCTCTTGGGGGATGTCGGTGACGTTGACACCTCGACCGCTGATGAACGCGTGCGGGTTGCGACTGGCCGCCCACACGTCGTCGTGGCGTGTCACAGCCCAGTAGCCGGGGCCCTTCGGGATCGGGCTGTCCTGGTATTCCCACTCGTCGAAGTACTGCAGCTCGTCTGCTGCGCGAAGCGCACGAAACGCAGCCTCTCGGTAGGCACGTGGCGCGATCCAGAACTCCGGATCCGAGAGCTCGAATGTGCCGAGTGCGACATCGCTGGACATCGGTGGGAGCGTACCGATGGCGCCAACTGATCGTAGGCTCGTGCCGTGCTGACCTTCCCGGAGATCGAACGAGCGCTCGTGGTCACGGCCCATCCCGACGATGTCGATTTCGGCGCAGCTGGCACCGTCGCCACCCTCACCGATGCGGGAGTGCACGTCACCTACTGCCTTGTCACCGACGGCGATGCCGGCGGCAGTGACCGGTCGATGTCACGTCACGACATGGCCATGCTGCGGCGCCGGGAGCAGACCGACGCGGCCGCCCAGGTAGGCGTCACTGATCTGGTCTTCCTCGGTCATGGCGATGGCCGCGTGCAGCCGACGTTGCAGCTGCGCGCCGACATCAGCGCGGTCATCCGGCGGGTCCGCCCCCGGGTCGTGATCAGCCAGTCGCCCGAGCGCAACCTCGACCGGATCTATGCCAGCCATCCCGACCATCTCGCTGCCGCCGAGGCGACGTTGTGCGCTGTCTATCCCGACGCCCGCAACCCCTTCGCCTTCCCTGAACTGTTCGATGAAGACCTCGAACCGTGGGCCGTCGACGAGGTGTGGGTCATGACGGCTCTCAACGGCCCGAATCCGATCGATGTCACAGCAGCCGTTGACCGCAAGATCGCCGCGCTGATGTGTCACGTCAGTCAGCACACCGACCCACAACGTACCGCGACGATGGTTCGCGAGTGGATGGTCAACGCGGCCAAGCAGCTCGGATTGCCCGACGGTGCTGCTGCGGAGACTTTTCGCGTCGTCGATACCCGTTAGCTACCATCCGGTAACAAAGCGCCAATCGAGGGGATCACCACATGCCTGAAGCTGTCATCGTCGCCACTGCCCGAAGCCCGATCGGGCGGGCCAACAAGGGTTCGCTTACGTCCCTGCGTCCCGACGACATGTCGACTCAGATCATCAAGGCGCTGCTGGAAAAGGTTCCGCAGGTGCAGGCGTCGGATGTCGACGATCTGATGATGGGTATCGGTCAACCGGCCGGCGAGGGCGGCTTCAACATCGCTCGTGTCGTGGCCGTGCTGTCCGGCCTGGGCGATGTCCCCGGGGTCACGGTCAACCGCTACTGCTCGTCGAGCCTGCAGACGATCCGCATGGCGTTCCACGCGATCAAGGCCGGCGAGGGCGACTGCTTCATCGCAGCCGGCGTCGAGACGGTCAGTCGCTACGCGTCCGGTGCCAGCGATACGGCGCCCAACGAAGTCTTCAAGCCATCGGGCGAACGCACCAAGCTGCGTGCCCAGGGTGGGCAGGGCCGCTGGACGCCTCCGGCCGGGCTCCCCGACATGTACATCGCCATGGGCCAGACGGCGGAGAACGTCGTCGAGGCGGAGGGCGTGACTCGGGAGGAGATGGATCGGTTCGGCGTTCGTTCGCAGAACCTGGCATGCGACCACATCGAAAATGGCTTCTTCGAGCGCGAGATCACGCCTCTGACGCTGCCCGACGGCACGGTGGTCAGTCGTGACGACGGGCCCCGAGCGGGCACCAACTACGAGACCGTCAGCCAGTTGAAGCCGGTGTTCCGACCAGACGGCACGATCACCGCCGGCAACGCCTGCCCACTCAACGACGGGGCGGCTGCAGTCATGGTCATGAGTGACGCGAAGGCCAAGGAGCTCGGCATCACGCCGCTGGCACGCATCATCGCCTCAGGCGTATCGGGTCTGAACCCGGAGATCATGGGGCTCGGACCAATCGAAGCCTGCCGTCAGGCACTTCAGCGGGCCGGTATGTCGATGGACCAGATCGACCTCGTCGAGATCAACGAAGCGTTCGCCGCGCAAGTCATCCCGTCGGCCAAGCACCTCGGCATCCCGATGGAGAAGCTCAACGTGCACGGCGGGGCGATCGCCCTCGGCCATCCGTTCGGCATGACCGGGGCACGCATCATGACGACCTTGATCAACGGCTTGCAGTTCGAGGACAAGACCTACGGCCTCGAGAGCATGTGCGTCGGTGGCGGCCAGGGCATGGCCATGATCGTCGAACGGCTGAGCTGAGCTCAGCGATTTTCGGCGCGAACCCGGATGATCTCGGGCTCGTTCGGGAGCTGGAGCGCCCGTACCACGTAATGCTGGTCGGCGGTCATCAACTCCGCCAAGGCCCAGCAAGCATCCGATTCGCGCTTGCCGTCACCGATCGGGTGCAACTCATCGACGTCGAGGCCGGCTGAGTCGGCTTCGGCATGCCACAGGGCGACAAGACCCTTGCGGAGGTCTGGGTCGTCGATCAGGTCCGCACCGCGCAGACACAGTTCGATGCTGGTGATCGACACCGGTTGCAGCTCGGACCGGTTGACGACATCGCCGGTGAGCTCACCGTCGAGCATGACAACAATCGGGCCGCCGTTGCCCGACACGCCACCGACGAAGCCATATCGAATCAGCGGCCAGCCGTCGTCTCCGGTCGTCTCGAACCGGACTCGATCACCTGGCCGATACATCATGCGGAAGCCTCCGCAAGTACCGCGTCGCTGAACTCGCGCCAAGCGCGTAATGCTTCGGCGGACCATTCATCAAATGGTCGATCGGTCAGGGCGACACAGGCCACCCCCATGGCAGGATCCACCCACAAGAAGGTACCGGCGCCACCGAAGTGTCCAAACGTCTCGGGCGAGTTCGTTGTGCCGGTCCAGTGCGGCTGCTTGTTGCCACGCACCTCGAAGCCAAGGCCCCATGGGCACGGCGAGAACCTACCGATGCCTGGGACGACGCCGCTGAGCTCGGGGAAGTGCGGGGTCTGTGAGCTGCGCGCAGTCACCTCGGCGATGAGGCGCGGAGTGCGCAACTCGCGGATGAAGCCAGTCAGATCGCCGGCCGTGCTCGACATGCGATGCGCCGGCGAACCCCGCAACGCCGTCGCCGACATCGCCAGTGGCGACAGCACGGCCTCGCCGAGGTAGTCGGCGAAGGTGATGCCGGCGGCATCGGCCACCGCGTTCGCGGCCATCTCGATTCCGGTGTTCGAGTAGATCCGCGTGCGCTCGGGCCGGGCGATCGGCTCCGTGCCGTCGAACCCATACCCTCCGGCGTGGCACAGCAGATGGCGCAACGTGCAGCCAGGTTGGCCGACGGGTTGATCGAGGGCGACGATGCCTTCCTCGATTGCGACGAGGCACGCCCAGGCGGTGATCGTCTTGGCGACGGACGCGATCCGGAACGAGCGCTGTTGATCACCGGTGGACTCGATCGACCCGTCGGGCAGAACCACTACGGCCGCAACGTTGTCGACCGGCCAGGAATCGGTCAGCCGCAGCGCCTGCACTGCGAGTCAGGCGAGGCCGGTGGAGCGCAGAATCTCGGCCACGTGAAACGCCAGGTCGAGGCTCTGGCGGGCGTTCAGCCGGGGGTCACAAACCGTTTGGTACCGGTCGTCGAGCTGGCTGTCGAGGATCTTGTCGGCGCCGCCGACGCACTCGGTGACGTTGTCGCCGGTGAGCTCGACGTGAATGCCGCCAGGCCAGGTGCCCTCGGCGGTGTGCGCGCGAACGAAGCCGTCGATCTCGGCGCAGATGTGGTCGAAGTCGCGAGTCTTGTGGCCCGACGACGAAGTGAACGTGTTGGCGTGCATGGGGTCGCATACCCAAACGACCGGATGTCCGCTGTCGCGCACCGCGTGCAGCAGCGGGCGCAGCCGATCTTCGACGTGATCGGCACCCATGCGGCTGATCAGCGTGAGCCGGCCGGGAACGCGCGCCGGGTTGAGCCGCTCGCACAGTTCGAGAACGAAGTCGGCTGACGTCGTGGGCCCGATCTTGCAGCCGACCGGATTACCCACGCCGCGAAGGAACTCGACGTGCGCGCCATCGAGCTGGCGGGTGCGTTCGCCGATCCACAGCATGTGCGCCGAACAGTCGTACCACCCACCGCTCAGTGAATCCTGCCGGGTGAGCGCTTCTTCGTAGCCGAGCAGCAGCGCCTCGTGGCTGGTGTAGAAGTCGACCTCGTGGAGGTTGTGGTTGTTCTCCGTGTCGACGCCGCAGGCACGCATGAACCGCAACGCCCGGTCGATCTCCGCAGCGACCTGGTCGTATGCCCGACCTTCGGGGCTCGACGCGACGAACTCTTGCGTCCAAGCGTGAACTCGGGCCAGATCGGCGAACCCGCCCTTGGTGAAGGCCCGGAGCAGGTTGAGCGTGGAGGCGGACTGGTGGTACGCCTGGACGAGCCGTTCGGGCGCGGCAACCCGAGCCGCTTCGGTTGCCGTCGGGTCGTTCACCATGTGGCCGCGGAAGGTCGGCAGATCGAGCTGGCCGACACGTTCGAACGCTGCCGACCGCGGCTTGGCGAACTGGCCGGCGATGCGCCCGACCTTGACCACGGGCACGCCGAGGGAATAGGTCAGCACGACGGCCATCTGCAAGATGACCCGCAACTTCTCACGAATGTTGACCGCCGAGAACTCCTCGAAGCTCTCGGCGCAATCTCCCGCTTGCAGCATGAAGGCGTTGCCGGCGGCGACGTGCCCGAGCGTTGTCTGCAACGAGCGCGCCTCGCCGGCGAACACCAGAGGAGGGTAGGAAGCGATCTGCTTCAGTGCCCGATCGAGGTCGCCCAGATCGGGCCAATCGGGTTGCTGTTCAGCAGGAAACGCCTGCCACGACGTCGGGTTCCACGCCTTTGCCACGTGACAATACTAATGGCGAGTGCGTTGACCCGATTGGAGAATTACGCAGCGAGGATTCGCACTGCGTCTTCGCGCAGCCCGGCAACTGCCCGGCTGACGAGACGACGCGCTGCCTCGGCGGTGACGCCCAGGTTCTCGCCAACCTCACGGAAGCTCTTACGCTCGCCGTCGAGCAGACCGAACCGAGCCTCGATGGCGTAGCGGGCCCGCTTGTCGAGCGTGCCGAGCAGCTCGTCGAGCAGATCGCTGTCGACCATCGCCATGACGGCATCCTCTGGCGTGCCGTCACCGTTGGCCATGAGATCGCCGAGGGTGGCATCGCCATCGTCGCCGATCGTCTTGTCGAGCGATACCGGGGTGGTGAGCCGGTGCAGCTCGGCGTTGCCGATGTCGAGGGTCTCGCCGTCGCCGGATGCCTGACGCAGTGCGGCGCGCAGGCTTGCCGAGCGATCGCCGGGGATGCGGATGAGGCTGGCCTTCTGATCGAGGGCTCGGCCGATTGCCTGGCGGATCCAGAACGTGGCGTACGTGGAGAACTTGAAGCCCCGGCGCCAGTCGAACTTGTCGACGGCGTGCTCGAGCCCGAGGTTGCCCTCCTGGATGAGGTCGAGCAGATCCATGCCTTGGGGGAGTGGATAGCGGCGGGCGATGGAAACGACGAGGCGGAGGTTGGACCGGATGAACCGATCCTTGGCGTCGGCGGCTGCGGCGACGGCCGCCTTCAGGGCTGCGCCCTTCTCGCCCTTGGCAAGGCGTTCAGCAGCGTCGCGGCCCGCTTCGATGACGCGGGAAAGCTGGCGCTCTTCCTCAGCGTTCAGCAGCGACACCTTTCCGATGTCATTCAGGTAAAGACCGATAGAGTCATTCATGGCAGTTGTTCTCAACTTCTACGTGTGTTTGCGTATTCCGGGGCATACTGTGCCGGTTGACACGTGCAAGTGGCACGCCGGGGGATCGGCACGTCGTGGATCTTTCCCGGTAGAGATGAGCGGTTTCGCCTGGTGGCGGCTCGCTCGATGTCGATTAGATGGGGGGTCATTTCGGGGGGAACGAACAACACTACTACATCGGCGCGTTCTTGTCATGTCAATACCCCGATTGCCGTCAAGATATACGCTGGTTAAACGCTGCCAGCGTCCCGGCGCGTCCCCGCCTAGACTTGCCTCTTGTGCCCCTGCGAATCGGACTGTTCGGTGGCACGTTCGATCCGCCTCATGTTGGCCACCTGGTCACCGCGGTGAACGTGCGTCATGCCCTGGGCCTTGATGCCGTGGTGCTGATGGTTGCCAACGCCCCGTGGCAGAAATGGGGCACCAGGCCGATCACCTCCGCCGACGACAGGTTGGCGATGGTCGAGGCAGCGGTCGCCGATGTCGATCGACTTGTGGCTGGCGACGACGAGATCCGTCGCGGGGGCCCGAGCTTCACGGCCGACACCCTCGTGGCGCTGGCCGACACGTACCCGGGCGCAGAGCTGTTCACGATCGTCGGCGACGATGCTGCAGCCGGCTTGACCACCTGGGAGCGCCACCAAGAGGTGGCGGCGCAGTCCCAGCTCGTTGTTGTCGACCGTCCGGGTTCCCCGGTGACGCCGCCTGCCGGCTTCGACTGGCTGCGGGTCGAGGTGCCTCGGCTCGAAGTCTCGAGCACCGACCTCCGAGCCCGTGTCCACGATGGACGACCGCTCGACTACCTGGTGACCGAACCCGTGCTCGGCATCATCGCGGCTCGCCAGCTCTACAGGTACGCCGCATGACGGCACTCGCCTCTCGCCGCCGCCGCCACACGCTGATCGCCCTGGCGGCCGGCCTCGTCACAGCGGTCGTTGCGCCGACCCTCGTTTACGTGGGAGCAAAGGCGATCACCAACTCGAAGGCGGGCAAGAACGTTCTCGCCGACGTCCCTCCCGAACAAGCCTTCCCCAATACGCCGACGGCAATACTGGCCACGGTCAGCGACTCCAACGAACTCACCAGTCTTACGGTCTTCGTGCTCGCTCCCGACACCGCCGCCGCCTCGGCTCCCGGTTACGACCAGCGCGGCGGCAGCATCGTCTCCATACCGATCAACGCCGATACCGAATCCAGCGATCAGGTGCTCTCCTTGCGCGACGCCTATGCACAGGGCGGCGAGAGCGGGCTCCGTCTCGGCCTCGAATCGGCGATCAATCTCAGCATCGATTTCAGCGCGGTGATGAAGCGCGATGAGGTCGCCACCTTCTTCTCCGGCTTCCCGTCGGTCACGGTCGACTTGCCCCGCGATGTACTCGGGCCCAGCGACGCGGTGGTGTTTCCGAAGGGTTCGACAAAGTTGACGCCGGCTCAGATCGCAGAGATCCTCACCACCAAGTCCACGACCGAGCGAGAGCGGTTGCGGCGTACGAACCTCGAAGCGCTGTGGATCGGTACTGCGACTGCGATCGGCACCGGTCGCCAGGGCCAAACGTTGAGCGCTTCGCCTCCCAAGACGTTTGCCGAGATGGCGACGCGACTGATGGCGGGCCCGGTTGCTTCGCGCGGCCTACTCACTCGGGCGATCGACAGCGCACGGAATCCGGACAAGCTCGACGTCGAGGCGCTCGACCGCCCTGACGCGGTCCTCGTTTTCGCCAGCATTGCTCCTGCGTCGATGTCGCGGCCGGGCAGCGGTTTGTCGTATCGCATCGAGGCGCCTGCGGGTTACGACGCCCAGGTTCGCAAGACGATCGCCATCTTGTTGGCTGCCGGCGGCAACGTGGTCTCGGTCGACCTCAGGGCGACACCGAAAGCGAAGACCACCTTGTCGATCTATGACTCCGACTCGGCTTCGGTCGAGCCCACTGACAACACCGTCTTCGGGACCGTCACCGTGCAGGCCCCAGCCATACGGCTCGCTGGAGTTGACGAGACCATTTCGCTGGGTACGGACTATCTCAAGCAAGTCGACCTATCAGCGCCCGACGCGACCTCGACGTCGCCACAGGCGACGGAGACGACCGTATGACGGAGGCGACTGCAGCAGACATCGCAGTCACCGCGGCACGGACCGCCGACGACAAGAAAGCCGAGCGCACACTGGTGTTGTTCGTGGGTGACGTGCTGTCGATCACGGACTACTTCGTCATCACCAGCGCCTCGAACCGACGTCTGGTGCGAATGGTGGTCGACGAGATCGAGGCTGCCGTTCGCGAGCTGCACGGCCGGTCGCCGCTGCGTGTCGAAGGGGTGGCCGAGCAGCAGTGGGTGCTGATCGACTACGGCGACGCCGTCGTCCACGTGTTCAGCGACGAGATCCGCGCCTACTACGAGATCGAACGCCTCTACCGCGACGTTCCGAAGCTCGACTGGCAGCCTCAGCAGGGATGATCTGAGTCACAGATAGAAGCGCTCGACGCATCGCTACAGTAGATAGGGCCATGTCAGTCTCGCTGACCGGCTCGTTCGACACGGGTCAACTTCCACGGCTCGCGCCGTACCCGGTGACGGTTACCGTCGCCCGCACAATCGCGCCCGGCTGGGAGGCCGAGTTCATGGTCTGGGCAGACGAACTGGTCGCCGAGGCGCGCAAGTTCGCGGGGTGCCTGGGCGCCGGCGTCTTCCATCCCGGCCAGGCCGGCGGCGAGTATCAGATCGTCGTGCGCTTTGCCGACGGAATGTCGATGCGCCTCTGGGAACGGTCCGCGGCTCGCAACGAACTGATGGAGCGTTCTGAACACTTCGTCATCGGGGCCCGAATGCAGCGCACCGTGGGTGTCGACGAATGGTTCGAGGCCACCGGCTTGGCCGAGCCGAAGCGTCCTGTGTGGAGAAAGTTGTCGATCGATGTCGCCTGGGTCTACCCGGTCGCTCTGATGATCTCGGTGTTCGCTGCACCGCTGCTGATCAAGATCCCGCTCCTCATGCGGGTGCTGACCAGCGCCGCAGTCGTCACGGCGATCATGCACTTCGCCGTTCAGCCGATCCGCAAGCGCCTTCGCGCCCGACGCAGCCTGTAGTCGTTCCCGACAGCGCGTTGGGAACCGCGGCCTGCCGTTGGTAATGTCAGGCGTCCCAAATCGGGGCTGTAGCTCAGTTGGCAGAGCACTTCCATGGCATGGAAGGGGTCAGGGGTTCAATTCCCCTCAGCTCCACCATGGCGGCCTTACTCGAACCATTGCTCGAAAGAGCGAGGGTCAGTAAGTCCGCCTTGGTACTCAAGGTACCCAGACGGCGATAGTAGGTCGCCGGCCCGCCCTCGGGGATGGTGGTCCGGTCGCGTCGAGCTTTCGTAGGCTCGGCGTACACGCGATGTGCAGTGACAATCTCGGCAAACGGTGAGCGCAGCTCATCGTGGGTGACTATGTCGTTGTCGACGTAAAG
>JANYKU010000077.1 GCA_025358075.1 Ilumatobacteraceae bacterium | reverse complement strand
CGCGCGCGGCAGGGCGGTGATCAAGTTGATGTCACCGTGCGAGCCGGCCCAGACATGACCGCCGCTCGGCGACTCGGCCATCGGTGGGTAGCGAATGGCTCTGGTGAGCGTGGCCCCATTTCGGGTCATCTCGTCGAAGAGCGACTCGTGACAGCCGATTGCCTCGGCGATGATCCGCAGGAACCGTCGCTGGATGTCTTCGATGCGATCGTGGAAGGTGTTCAACAACCGCTCGGAGCCGGGTATCGCCGCCTCGGGGAGCACCTGGAGGCCGTACCGGTGCGGGTAGCGCTGGCGCAACGGATGTCCCTCCGGAAGCTCCCGGCCCCAGTTGAGCATCTCTTTCCAATCGGGTACGTCGCTCGACGCCGCGGTCTCCACGAGCAGGCCGGTATACCCCGTCTGACCATGGCTTTCAGGGGCGATGAAGCGCTGTTTGACCTCTTGAGGCAGCGAGAAGAACTCGGCGAGCATGCCGTACGCAGTGTCGAGGAGGTCCTCGGACAGGTCGTGACGGGTGTACACGAACCCGGTCGCCAGACTGCGGCGCACGCCGTCGACAACCGCGGAGCGTTGCGACGCGGAGCCCCGTTCGTACGCTAGGAGGTCGACATCGAGAATGTCATCCATTGCTCGAGCGTAGCCCGCGGCATTCCCCCAGCTAGAGCGGCGATTTCTTGGCACTGATCGAAACCTCGGTAACACTTAGAGCGTGTCAAGTCTGTGGCGTACGCATTTGCGACGATGAGTGAGTTTGCTGAGGTCAAGGTCGTTGAGACCGTCGACTCGCTCTTTCGCGCCCATTACGGGCGGCTTGTGCGCGCCCTGACACTGGCATGCAACGATCAAGAAGTCGCCGCCGACGCTGTGCAAGAGGCCTTCGTGAAAGCCCACCTGCACTGGCGTCGCATCCAGCACTACGACGATCCCGTCGGCTGGATCCGGCGCGTTGCCATCAATCGTCTCCGTGACGACCACCGCCGTCAGAACCGCAAGGGAGTCGCGCTCCAGCGTCTGGCGGGCGAGCCGCAGGCCGAGTCGGTCGGGCAGAACGCATTCGACTCCGATCTGCAAGCGATCCTGGCCCAGTTGCCCAAGCAGCAGCGCATCGCCATGGCGTTGTTCTACGTCGACGAGTTGTCAGTGGCAGAGGTGGCCTCCGCTCTCAAAGTCACCGAGGGCGCGGTCAAGTCGTATCTACATCAGGGCCGCGCCCGTCTTCGTAGCGTGGTAGCAAGCGGGGAGGAGGTGCATTCGGATGAGTGAGTTTCACGATCCCGAGTTGCGCCAACAGTTGGGTCGTCTCAGCGGCCCGTATCCAGATGACAACGCGGCATTCGCCGCCTGGCAGCGACGCGTCGGCCAGGTCCGCCGACGTCGAGCGATGGCCTGGACCACCGGGGTGGCGATGTCGCTGGTTTTCGGTGTCGTCGGTGCTGCCGCCCTGCAGGGTCAGGTGAAGCACTCGACCGCGCCACAGAAGTCGTTGGAGACCAGCAGCAGTGTCAGCACCACCGTCGCCGACACTCGTGCCAAGCCGGTGACCACCGACTCGACAGTTCCGTCGGCGACGCCGGCGGTCATCGCGCCCGCACAGATCACCACACCGACATCCGATGCCACCGCCGAAACCGTGGTCGTCGCACCAGACGCGCCCGACACCAGCGGGACGACTCCTCCTGTCTCGTCACACAAGGGTCAGGGTGGTTCCTCGGGTTCGCAAGGCACGCCAACTGCACCGACGCAAGCGACGCCGACGACCACCGACGGTCACGATTCGCACTCGGTCACGCAGAAGGTGACTTCGATCGGTGGCACCATCACCATCCGTCAAGACCGGGATCAGTTGACCGTCATCGACATCTCCCCGGCCGCCGGTTTCCAAGGTCACCAGAGCGGCTTCCCGGGTCATGGCGTCGGGGTCACGTTCACCTCGGCGACACATCGGTCCGACATCTCCGTCTTCGTGTACCACGGCAAGCTCATCCCCAAAGTGACGGAAAAGACCGACACGCACGAAGAGTCCGTGCCGACCACTGATCACAGCGGTTCCGGCGACAACGGCGCCTGAGCGACAGTCGCCGACTGGCTGCCGTCGCCTCGATTCGATCTGATCAAATGGACGGTCGGTGAAGACTGACTGGAATCCCGTGCTCCGCGCCGAGTTCGACAAGCCGTACTGGGCCGACCTCCAACGGTTCGTTGCCGACGAGCGTGCCCGGCACGCCGTGTTCCCTCCGACTGATCAAGTGTTTGCTGCGCTTCATCTGACTCCGTACGAGACCACTCGTGTCGTCCTCCTCGGCCAAGACCCGTACCACGGTCGGGGGCAGGCCCACGGGCTGTGCTTCTCGGTGCGCGATGGCGTCGACCTTCCGCCGTCACTCGTCAACATCTATGCCGAGCTGGGCGACGACCTGCACATCGACACGCCCACGCACGGCAACCTCGAATCGTGGGCCCGTCAGGGAGTGCTGCTGCTCAACACCTGCCTCACCGTACGGTCGGCGGCCGCAGCGTCGCATCAGGGCAAGGGCTGGGAGACGTTCACCGATGAGGTGCTGCGCACGGTCAACGCCAAGCCTCACCGCGTCGTGTTCATCCTGTGGGGAGCACACGCCCGCAAGAAGAAGGCGTTGATCGACACGTCGCGACACACCGTGATCGAATCGGCGCACCCCTCCCCACTGAGCGCGCACAACGGCTTCTTCGGCAGCAAGCCATTCAGCCGCGCCAACGCCGCACTCGTCGAAGCCGGCCTCGACCCGATCGACTGGCGGATCCCCATCTAGTCACACGGCGGTGATGATCGACAGGCTTTCAGGTCGCGTGTAGTGATCGCAGAATGGATCGAGCGATTGACGGGTCCGTTCCTACGCCGAGGGAGATCCACATCGGAGTCGCTCCCTTTTCTGACGATGAGGTCGAGCACTGAGCTGGGGGCGCGGTTGTACTGACTCACTTCGATGCGAACCACCGTGACGTCGAGCCCGCCGACGACTCCGCGTGCAACAGGTGTGCCGAGCGTCTGTGCTTCCTCGTTGGAGATTGATCGGATCCAGAGACCGTCATTGGGTTCGAGGTCGAAGAACAACCCGGCGGGGCAGCTAGGAGGCGGGGATGCACCCAGGTACGCGCTCTCGCCACGGCCGTTGGAGAACATGGCCATGCCGCAGGCGTCAGGATTGGAGATCCAGCTCATCTGCTCGTTGCCGTTGGGGTCTGTCCGTTCGACGACCGAGGCCGGAAGATCCACCACTGGCCATGCGGTTGGCACCAAGAAGGCGAGACCGCTGTACCCGACCGCATGCCAGCCGGTTGTGTCAGCTTCGTTGCCGATTTGCAGGACTCGACGGATGCCGGAGTCGGTGAACGTGGCCAGCACCCGGTCGGCCTCAGGTCCACTAGCCGTCACCTGATAGCTGTTGCCGTCGGCTGGGCCGATTGTCAGCACCGATGCCGGAAGCGGTTGTGTCGACTCGCATCCCGAGGTCGGCTTCGCCGGGGTCGAGACGAGCACCACCCCAGGCGAAGCCGTCAAACAGGACTGCCAAATCGGCACGGTCCAGTCGGCGGGCACGGCGAAGCGGAAATCTTCGAAATCCAGGACCCTCCAACCGCTGGGTACCAGTGGAGCCGGCTCTTCTGCTCCGAATGGCGCGAGCCAATCCCAAGTCGTAGCGGGGACGGTTGCCGCCACCGAGCCCACCGAATCCGGTGAGCCAGCTTGTAGCGCGCCCCCACCACATGAGACCAGCAGCACTGCCGAAACCACGATGACGGCAGCTCTCATACTTCCTTCGACGCCGTAACCGTGTCGTGAGTTCCCACAGCACCCCATCGAGTGGGTGCGAGTCGGGTTGGCAACTGCAACGATGTTGACCGATGAACATCCGATCCACGCCGCTCGACAGACTCAACGTCACCGTCGTCGTCGACAACGAGACCGACAACCTGTCGAGCATCGACGCCGGCATCCCGCAGCTGCCCGAGGTGGTGTCGTTGCTAGGGCGGATCCCGCCGACGCGACAACTCGATGGGCACGACTGCGTCCCCGTGTTCGATCACCTGTGCGTGGCGTGTCACGGCCTCTCGGTGCTCCTGACCGGCGAGGTTGGCAACGAACGCCACACCGTGTTGTTCGACGCCGGGCCCTACGGCGACGTGTGGGTCGACAACGCCGAGCGGCTGGGCATCGACATCTCGATCATCGAGACCGTGTTCCTGTCGCACTGGCACTGGGATCACAGCGGCGGGTTCCCCGTGGTCATCCATGCCATCGCCGAGGCTCGGCGCTCGGCCGGCCTCGACGGTCCGGTGGTGGTCGACCTGCATCCTGATCGTCCGGACCAACGCGGCATTCGCACACCGTCGGGGACCGTCGTCATGCTGCCCGAGGAGCCGACCCTGGCTTCACTCGCCGACGCAGGAGGCACGATCGAACTGCACGACGAACCCCATCTGTTCGGCAGTGGGTTCTTTCTCGGCAGCGGCGCGATCACCCGCACGACGAGCTACGAGGTGGGCCTCGAGGGCCACCACACGTTCCGAGGAGACGTCGGCGAGTCCGATCCGCTGATCATGGACGAGCGGTTCCTCGCTGCCGAGGTTCGAGGGCGGGGCGTGACCGTGCTCTCGGCGTGCTCGCACGCGGGCATCGTCAACGCCTGCCTCGGCGCCCGCTCGCACTACCCCGACGTGGACGTCGACCTGGTTCTCGGCGGGTTCCACCTCGCCGGTGCGGTGATGGAGCAACGCATCGACGCCACGGCGAACGACCTCGCCAACTTGGTGCGACCCCGGATCCTCGCCCCCGGTCACTGCACCGGATGGCGAGCGAAAGCGGCGCTCGCGGCGCGCTTCGCACCCGGCCGCTACGCCCCGAGCGTGGTTGGCACGAGCTTCTTCCTGAACGCATCGGAACCACCCAACTGAGCCGGACCGGCCTCTGCCTCCAACCATCTGGGCGCCAATCGTCCCTCACCGCCCGCTGGCCAGAGAATTCGCTGGCACCCAGATCATCCGAGAGGCGGGGCGCCAGACGGGCTAGCCGGCGGGGCTTGGGTAGGTGCCGGGTTCCTCACCGGGGGGCGGGGACGTGTACAGGGCGACGGCTCCGGCGGGGTCGAACATCTTGTCGACGGTCGGCCACTGACCGGGGAGGTACCGCTTCCCACCGTCGACGAACTGGTACATGCCGACGCCGTCCTTGCGGATCTCGTCGGGACCCGCGAACGTCGGGTCCCACCAGAACGCGGTGGCATCGTCGACGCCCAAGTAGTCGGGCTCGGGCCAATAGCCCTTCTGACCGTAGGAGAGGAAGGGCTGGCTCACTGCGAGCCCATCCGATGTACCGGGCAGCTTGAACAACGTGTCGCGGAACGTCTCGGGTGACAGGTTCGGACCGACCGCTTGTACCGCAGCGAAGAACAACGCCGGATAGATCGCAAACACGGCGATCGATCCGGAGGCCGGCGGATCAACGCCTGTGAACCACTTGTAGAGGAAGAAGGAACCGATCTGATCGGATGGCAGTCGGGCGGCGAGTTGGGTGACCCCGAAGGCGTGCTTCCACTGCTCTTGGTCGTAGGTGCGGGCGAAGGCGCTGACGTCGACCAGCGTGCTGGCGGCGACGACCCACTCGGGGAAGTACTCCTGCGCAGTCGCCTCCTTCGTGAAGTCACGAGGCGCCACCGGGTCGCCGTTGAACACGATCGTCGTGACACCGGCCGCCTTCATCCGCGTGATGACCTGGGTCGCGGTCGCCTGGATCGTGGACGGATCGAGTTGATAGGCGACGACCTCGGCGAACGGCGAACCGGCAGCCGACATCGCCGCGGCGAACGAGTCGGCCAGCTCCTTGGCCGCGCCACTGTTCTCCAAGTAGAGCAGGCCGAGTTTGCGCGGCTTGTCCTTCACGGCGTCACCACCATGGACGGCGTTCTTGCCGATGATCTGCTTGGTCAGGAACTCCTCGACATGAGCCTGCTTCTGCAACGGGCTTCCATCGAGACCCCACACGTATGGATCGCGGTCGCTGTAGAACGACGCCGGCTGACCGGGCGTGCACCCGATGCAGATGATCTTGTGAGCGGCGAGCTCATCGGCGAACGCGCTGGTCAGGATGGGCCCGCCGAACACCGCGAACGGCTTGAACTGCAGGGCGATCTGGGCCGCATCGGCGCGCGCGGCGACCTCGTCGGTGGCATTGCCCGTACCCTCGAACGTGACCAGATTGATCTTGCGGCCATAGAGCTCGTAGTAGGTCTCGTAGTAGCGGATCAGCTCCTTCATGGTCGCGGACCGATCGCCGTTGGTGTCGTCGACATGGACGGCATCGGTGATGTAGTTGATGATCGGGTCAGCAGCCTGACCTTCGTAGTACACGATCGTGATCTGGTCGCCGGTGACACCGGGAGCGGTGGCACCACCGTTGTCGCCGGTGAAAGGCGCAAAGCATGGTTGGGAGAAGAAGTCGGGCACGGCGAGCTTGCCCCGAGCCGTATCACATCGCTTCCCCCAGTCGATGCTGCCGGCGAAGCCCTCCGTCGTGGCCTGGGCGAACGACAGCGGATAGGTCACCTTCGGTGACGCTGTGGTGGGCGGCGTGCTGGAGGAGCCCGGCGTCGTCGAACCGCTGGGAGCCACCGATGACGTTGCCGCGGCGGCGGAAGTCGTACTCGCCGGCGACGTCGTGGTCGGCGAGCTCGAGCCGTTGTTGGAGCCCTTCGTCGCCACCACGACCACGACCACCACGGCGACGAGCACGATGACTCCGGCGATCGGACCCCACCGACGCAACTGCCGGTTGCGTCCGGCACCCATGGAGCTTGATGGCTGCATGCGGCTACCCCCTCAGACCGGAGCGCTGACGCGCCGCTTCGTTGTTCCCCAGGTAGCTCTCTACCACGTCGGTATGGGCCAGCACATCAGCCGGGCTGCCACTGGCGATCACCGCGCCCTGGTCGAGGGCGATCAGCCGATCGGCGATCGACGAGATCAACGGCAGATCATGTTCGATGATCAACAGACTGGCACCCATCTCGTCGCGCAGACGCAACAGCACCGGAGCCAGCGCCTCCACCTCGCGTTGGGCGATACCGCTGGACGGTTCGTCCAGCAGCACGACGGTCGGCCGGTGACCCACCAGGCAGGCAAGGTCGACGATGCGACGAGTGCCGGTCGACAGCTCGCGGATGAACGAGTTCCGATATCCACCAAGGTTCATCAGTTCGATCAGTTCGGCGACTCGCAAGTTGGTGCGCTCTTCGTCATCGAACACGGTCGGGAAGCGCAACGCGGCCGCCAACACGCTGCGCTGGGTGGTCCAGCGCTCGAGTGCGACGGCAAGCGCTTCGGACACCGTCATGTCGGGGAACAGGCGCGCGTCCTGGAAGCTGCGGCCGAGACCGCGGCGCGCCCGAACCGTTGGCGAATCGTTGGTGATGTCGTGACCGTCGAGCACGACCCGGCCACTGTCGGCCACGACGTATCCACTGATGAGATCGAACAGTGTCGTCTTGCCGGCTCCGTTCGGGCCGATCATGCCGACGAGCTCACGCGTCGCGATCGAGAGGGATACATCGTTCACGGCGCGGTTGCCGCCGAACGACCGGCCGATGCCCGCGACCTCCAAGGCGACGTGCTCGGACTGCGTCGCCACGGCGGCTTCACCGGACCCGGCAGCGACGTCGGTGAGGAAGACCGATCGCAGCAGATCCGGGCGATTCAGCAGCTCGGCGGTCGGCCCGGAGAAGCGGATGGTGCCACGCTCCATGAAGTAGGCGCGCTCGGCCAAGGTGAGGGCGACGTTGACGCTCTGTTCGACGAGCACGACAGCGACACCTTCGTCGGCCAGTCGACGTACCAACGGCAGCAGTTGACCGACGATCACCGGCGCAAGGCCCAACGACAACTCATCGATCAGCAGCACCCGCGGCTTGGCGACGAACGACATCCCAAGGGCGAGCATCTGCTGCTGGCCGCCGCTGAGGTCGGCCGCCGGTGACGCATACCGCTCGCGCAGCACCGGGAACATGTTCAAGACGTCGTCGATCGCCTTGTCGGCCTCGTGCCGAACGCGACGCGTCCATCCGGCGAGTCGCAAGTTCTCCTCGACCGTGAGCGATCCGAACACGCCCTGCCCGCCGGGCATCTGACTGATCCCGAGCATGGCGATCTCGTTCGGCGGTGCGTGAGTGATGTCGCGACCGTCGAGCACGACCGCGCCGCGATCCGCTTCGACGACACCACTGATCGCCTTCAACAGCGTGCTCTTGCCGGCACCGTTCGTACCGAGGAGGGCAACGATCTCACCCTCTTTGATGTCGATGTCGACACCGAAGAGCACCTGCCGCCCCGCGTAACCGGCATCGACCGCCCGCACCAGCAGCAGGTCGCTCTGCCCGTGGCGGCGCTGGTAGAGGGCCTCGCTGCGGGCCGCGGTCGCCCGCCACACCTGGGCGATGTCAGCGTCGATGGTCGAACCGACCGTGCCGAGGATGAGGCTGCCGATGATGAACAGCGGAACCAGCACGAGTAGTCCCCAGCGAATCCCGACGTGACCCGAGATCCAGCCGATGAGGGGCAGCACGATCAAGCCGGGGATCACCCAGAGGGACGCGACCGAGAATCCGGTGGCCCGCGCCCGCGGCGGGATGGCCAACGAGAGGGCGACGAGGATCCCGGGACCGAGCATCGCCAGCGACGCGGAGATCACGCAGTTGACGCCGACCGCAATGACGACGTTGGGAGCAGCGGCGAAGGCAATCGCGGCGAGGGAGGTGCCGACAGCAATGCGCGCAAGAAAGCGGATCAGGCCGCGCATGTTGCCCATGAAGCGACGCGTGACGATTCGCGATCCGAACACCAAGCCGACGAGCTGGAACGGCTCGGCGATTGCCAGGGCGATGCCGCGTGCACGTTCGTCGAGACCGAACTCCTGCTCGTACAGCAACGAAGCAAGGGCCACGAAGCCGATCAACGCCGTTGCCAGGAACGGCAGGCTCCACCAGATGCGCTTGAGGCTCTCGATCTTCTGCACCGTCCGCCAGCTCTCGGCATATGACGGCGCGGTCTCCTCGGTGTTGATCACGTCGTCGCTGGATCCCATCGCCTGCCGCTCCCACCGCCCGCGGATCGGCTCGCGAAGACGCAGGGCGAGCACGGCAAAGACCATCGTCGGGATGACGAAGACCAGGAACGGGGCGCGCCATCCGAACGCAAATGCCAAGAGCCCGGCGGCCAATGGACCGATGAACGAACCGACGGCGTTCGCGGCGCGGTGCGTGCTGAACACCCGGCTGCGCGACTCGATCGGGTAGTAGTCGGCGATCAAGGAGTTGTGCGTCGGGTCGATCACCGCCTTGCCGATCGAGCTACCGCTGCGGGCGATTCCGAGCACGATGATCCCCGTGGCCAAGCCGGTGAGACCGCTGAACAGTGCCCACACGACGGCGCCGGCGATGGCCAACGGCACCCGGCGATGTCGGTCGGCGAATTGGGCGATCGGGACCTGCAAGGCGAGCGCGGCAACCGATACCAAGGCGACAAGGCTGAGAACCTTCGTGTTGTCGAGGTTGAACTCGTCGCGGATGTTGGGCAGCAGGATGCCGAACGCCGTGCGATCGAGCTCGTCGACCGCGTTGAGGCCGAACAGCACGACGAGCGGGAAGGCCGCCTCACCTCCGCAGATCTCGCGCATCCACGGACCAGGGCGACGGCAGGCCGACAGGAAAGAACGCAAGGTGCTCATCACGCCGCCGGCTCGACTGGCACGGGGCTCGGCACGTCAGGGTCGGCCACTGGAGGTCGATTGACAACGAGGCGAACCAGCACATCGCGCACCGTGATCCACAAGCTGCCCAGCCCGCCGGGGAGGATCAACAACACCAACAACACGCCGGCACCGCTCGACAGCAGCTGCCACTCCTGCGACGGGATGAACCAGCGGACACCACGTAGGTAGGCCGCCCCCAGCAGTGCGCCACCGAGTGAGCCGAGCCCACCGATGACCGCCGACGTGAACACGCTGAAGCTCTCACCAGTGCTGTAGCTGGTGACGCTGAAGGATTGGTTGAGATGGGCGTAGAGGGCACCGCCGACGCAGGCCAGCACGCCCGATACGACGAAGGCGGTGAGCTTGGCCCGCACCGCGGGAATCGAGTAGCTCTGCGCGGCGCGCTCGTTCTCGCGCACGGCGATGATGACCCGCCCGGTACGCGAGCGACGTATGCCACGCGTCGCAGCAAAGGCGAGCGCCAACACGGTCAGGGAGTACAGGTAGTAACGCACGGGAGTGTCGACACGTATCCGGCCGAACAGCGGCGGACGCTCGAACCGCGTCTCCCCGCTCGGGAACCAGCCGAAGAACCGGTCACTGAGCAGCCACTGCTCGGTGGCGAGGCCGAGAGCAAACGTGGTGACCGCGAGGTACAGCCCGCGCAGCCGCAGCGCAGGAACCCCGACGGCAAACGCGACCACGCCGCCCGCGCAGCCGCCGATCAGCAAGCCCAGGGTGAGGTCGACATGCCATCTCGACGTGCACGTCGCGCTGACCGCCGCACCGATCCCGACGATCGCCATTTGACCAAGGGAGATCTGCCCCGCCCACCCGGTCAGCACCACCAACGACAACCCGATGATCGCGAACGCAAAGATCGCCGACGTCTTGATGATGTAGTCGACTCGCAGCACGAAAGGAGCGCCGATCACGATCACCATGCCGACGGTGATGACGGTCAATTGCAGCAGGCGCACCCGGGCGTTGCGTCGGTCGGAGAGCGCCAGCGGACGTACCTCGTCGGCGCCCCGCCACGTGCTGGCGGTGTCGGTGTCACGACGCGAGCTGCTCGTGCGCTGCACCAGCAGGACGACGAACATCACCAATGCCATGATCGGGTAGGCGGCTGCCGGTGTGTCGGAGTTGAACCGCACACCCGACTCGAGCAGTCCGAGCGCGATCGCCGCAGCAGCGACGGTCGGCAGTCGTTCGAGGCGGGCGATCACCAGCGCAGCGAGCGCCTGCAACAACGTCGGCAACCCTGCCGCGTACCCGAGTGGAACGCCGATGATCCCACTGCGAAGGAACAGGGCGACGTACGACATTGCTGCGGCGATCGCCCACACCATGGTGTTCAACCGGCCAACCGGGATTCCGAGCATCGCGGCGCGATCACCCCGCTCGGCACTGGCTCGAATGGCCACGCCGTAGCGGTTGCGGGCCAGGAACCAAGCCACTCCGGCCATCATCAGCAACGAAGCGACGAAGGCGATGAGGTAGTTGGCGTTGAGGATGACTTGTCCGACGGTGAGCTTCCATCCGACGGGAGGCGCAATGCGCTCGCTCGCCAGGTTGCGGCCCCACCACCGCGGGATCAAGATGCCGACGGCGACGAGCAGCTGGGTGATTCCGAGCGTCGCCACCGTGACCACCAAGCGAGGCGAGTGGCGAAAGCGGCGGATGAGGGCGAACTCGACAACGACGCCGGCCACGACCGACATGATCAGACCAGCGCCGAACCCGAGGAGGTACGGCCAACCCCAGAAGAGGATGAACGCCGCGGCGAAGGCGGTCGGCGCCGTCCCCAGCTCTGCCTGGGCGAAGTTGACGACTCGACTGGCCCGATAGATCAGGGCCATGCCGACGGCCATCACGGCATTCAACCCGCCGAGTACCAGCCCGTGCAGCCACAGACCGAGTGGAAGACCGAAGAAGATGAGTTGCGTGCCGACAATCGCGGCGACGGCCGCGAGCGCGACGGCGCGGGTCGGGTCGACGCTCTTCACACCGGGCCGTCGCACAACGCGACCGTAGCGGTACGTCGCGCACGACGGCGACGCCTACATTCGTGTCGGTGAGATGGACCGAGCAGCCAAAGCTTCGTGCCTGGCGCGCCCGGTCTCGGCGGGCCAACGTCGCCGTTCGAACGATCGAGGGGTTCCAACGCCATCGCAGTGGCCGAAACGCGGCGTTGATCTCTCACTTCGGGTTCTTGTCCGTCTTCCCGTTGCTGCTCGTCTTCACGACCGTGTTGGGCTTCGTGCTGCAGAGCCATGCGTCGCTTCGCGACCGAATCATCAACTCGGCGATGGCGCAAGTGCCGTTGATCGGCGAGCAACTGGCCAAAGACCCGACCAAGTTGCGCGGCAACGCGGTCGTCTTGGTTCTCGGGTTGCTGGCCAGCCTGTGGGGCGGGATGAAGGCGTTCGTGGCGGTCCACAGTGCCCTCGACGACATCGCCGAACTGCCGCTCGACGACCGCTCCAACGTGTTGATCACCCGCCTACGGGCCCTGCTCGGCATGCTCTACGTCGGCGGCGCACAGATCGGCACGACGATCCTCGCCAGCCTCGCCGGCGTGACCGGCGTCGCGGTGGTCAGCGAGATCCTGTTGCTGATCGGCACGACGGCGATCAACGCCTGCGTCTTGGCGTTGAGCTATCGCTGGCTACGTACCGGCAAGCCGGAGTGGCGCACCCTCGTCCCCGGCGCGATCGTCGGCGGCGTGCTGTTTGCCGCCCTGCAACTTGTCGGCGTGGCGATCGTCGGTCGGGAGATCGCCAAAGCCTCGTTCGTGTACGGCACGTTCGCCTCGGTGATCGGTCTCCTGTTCTGGCTCAGCCTGCACTCGATCGTCGCCCTTGGAGGCGCCGAACTGAACGCAGCGCTCACGTCAGACGCACCACCACGTCCGCCCGACTCCGACTCGCAGCAACAAGCGCAGCATTCGCCTCGTCGGAGCGCATGACCCATTCGCGAGCCTCGTCGGCTGACTTCCCGAACTCGATGTGTCGTCGGATCAATCGCGGCACACGTACGGCGTCGCCGATGTCGACGAACCACACCTCGTCGAGCAACTGCCTCACGTGAAACCACGGCAGTTCGTCGAGCAGAAGGTAGTTGCCCTCAGTGACCACCAACCTCACGTCGGAGTCGACAGCGATCGCGTCGGCGACGGGCGCGCTGGCAGCACGGTCGTAGCGCGGCGCCGTGACGATCTCGCCCGGACCCTGGCGGCGAATGCGATCGAGCAACTCGACATACCCGCCGACGTCGAACGTGTCGGGCGCACCCTTGCGATCACGGCGGCCGAGGCGCACCAGCTCGTCGTTCAACAGATGGAAGCCATCCATCGGCACGACCACACTGGAGGGGACCTGACCGGTGATCGCCGCAGACACGGTCGATTTCCCGGCGCCCGGGCAGCCGGCGATTCCGAGGATGGTGCGTCCGCGGTCGGCCAGCGCCAGAGCTCGATCGATGGCCGCGGTGAACGACAGCACGATCATCGGTGCTCGGGATCCCACCTCTCGCCGAGCTCGGCGCGAGCCGGCGGCTGTGCCCCGACCCGCGTGCAGCTCAGCGCGGCGACCTCCACGGACGCGGCAACCGCAGCCCGAACGGCATCACCGTCGCGCAGGTCGTGGCGGTGCAGGCCGGCCTGATCCCACCACGCCGCGAACGCCCCACCGAATGCATCGCCGGCGCCAATGGTGTCGGCAACGTCCACCGCCGGCACGGGTACCTCGGTCTCGCCGTTCGCACAATGGAGGTGCACGCTGCGACCCCCATCAGTGTGCAGGACGAGGACGGCGCCGCCGTCGAGCAACGCTTGAACTCCGGCCTGATGCTGACCGGGTGCGATGAACTCGAGATCGTCGGAGCTGACCTTGACGACATCGGCGCGGCACAACATGCGTTCCAACCGAGCGAGGTAGGCAACCCGATCGGGGGTGACCCGTGGCCGACAGTTCGGGTCGAGCAGCACGACCACATCGTCGCCGACGCCATGAACAACCGCCTCGAGCGTCGATGCCATCGGCTCCAGAACCATGCCGAGGGTGCCGACGTGCAGGATGCTCAAATCGGACGGGAGCGGCAAGGCATGCAGGTTCGGTGCGGCGGTCTCGGCGAGGTAGAAGTGGTAGCTGGCCGCGCCGTGCTCGTCGAGCTCCGCCGATGCCAGCGTGGTCGGCAACTCGGTGAACTGCACCAACGAGTCATCGACGCCATCGGCGGTGAGCTGGCGATGCAGCAACGTTCCGAAGCGATCGAGTGAGAGCGCACCGAGGAAGGCGACGTCGCTTCCCAATCGACCGACGGCGCGCGCCGCGTTGAACGGGCCGCCACCCAACTTGGCGACGACGGCTCCGTCGGGGTCGATGACCAGATCGACCAATGCCTCGCCACCGACGACGATCATCGATTGTCGATCAGGCTGCGTTGTCGACGGTGACTGCACCGGTCATGATGGCCACAGCCTCGGCCATCGTGTGCGACTGCGGCGTGACGACGGCAACGCGGCGGCCGAGACGCTGGATGTGAATGCGATCGGCGACCTCGAACACATGGGGCATGTTGTGACTGATCAGGATCACCGGCAGGCCACGCGCCCGCAGGTCTCTGATGAGCTGCAGCACGAGGCCGGACTCCTTGACACCGAGCGCGGCAGTCGGCTCGTCGAGGATGACGACCTTGCTTCCGAACGCCGCGGCCCGAGCGACAGCGACCGCTTGTCGTTGCCCGCCCGACAAGGTCTCGACCGCCTGCGTGATGTCTTGAACCGTGCCGATGCCGAGGTCTTGGATCGTGAGACGCGCATCGCGCCGCATTCCCGACTTGTCGAGCATGCGCAGCAAGTTGCCGAGCGGCCCGCTGCGACGGCGCTCGCGTCCGAGGAACATGTTGCTGGCGATGTCGAGGGCCGGCGCGACCGCGAGGGTCTGATAGACGGTTTCGATTCCGGCGGCACGCGCATCGTGGGGCCGCTTGAAGTGCACCGGCCGACCCTCGAGCTCGATCTCTCCTTCGTCGGGGACCATCGCCCCGGAAATGCATTTGATGAGCGACGACTTGCCGGCGCCGTTGTCACCGATGACCCCGAGCACCTCACCGGGATAGAGCTCGAGGTCGGAGCCGACAAGTGCGGCCACCCGCCCGAAGCGCTTGACCAGACCACGCGCCGTCAGGATCGGTACCCGCTGATCGTCACCCGAGCTCACTTGCCCACCCTCCGGATCCATTGGTCCAACGTTACTGCCACGAGGATCAATGCCCCGATTGCGAAGTTCTGATAGTACGGATTGACGCCCGCCAAGCTGAGACCGATCCGGAAAACCGTCACGATCAGCGCGCCGATCAGCGTGCCCCACAGCAGGCATCGGTCGGCAGGCAGCGACCACCTTGTTCGCCCGACTCGACGGCGATCGCTCGCCGACGCAGACCTACATCGTGCCAACGACGCTGATCACCCGAGGCTCTGGGGAGATTCGACCGGCAGGGTGAAGCCGACGGTTGCGCCACCGCCGACACGGTTCGTGGCGAACACCGTGCCTCCGTGCGACTCGACGATGTCGCGCACGATCGCCAAACCGAGACCCGAACCTGGCTGACTGCGCGAGGCGACCGATCGATAGAAGCGGTCGAAGACGTGCGCAAGATCGTCGTCGGGAATGCCAGGCCCTCGATCGCTCACCGAGACTCGTCCGGCCTTGACCTCGACCTCGATCTCACCAGCGTCGCTGAACTTCGCCGCGTTGTCGATGAGGTTGAGAACCGCCCGATCGATAGCGGCCGGGCGGCACGACACCACCGACCCGTCGGCGACCATCGAGATCGTGCGGCCGGTGCGTCGACGCACACGGGCGGCCGCCTGCTGGCACAAGCCGCCGAGCTGGCACTCCTGGGCGGGCTCGTCATCGCGACGATCCGTGGCCAACTCGACAAGCTCGTTGACCAGTGCTGTGAGCTCCCTCGTCTCGGTGTCGAGGTCGGCGACCAACTGATTGCGAGCTCCGGTTTCGAGGTTCTCGAATCGGCGGAGCACGGCCACGTTGGTGCGCAGGCTGGTCAGCGGGGTGCGCAGCTCATGACCCGCATCCTGCACGAGCTGCTGTTGCTGATCTCTACTGCGGGCGAGTGCGCCGAGCATGCCGTTCATGGCCAAGCCGAGGCGGCCGGTCTCGTCGGCGCCGCTGACCGGCACCTCGACGTCGAGTCGCCCGGTGAGCGCCACGTTGTCGGCTGCCTGCGTGAGACGCACCAGGCGCCTGGTGACCTGTCGGCCGATCAACCAGCCGATCAGTGCCGCGACGATGATGACCAGGCCGACAGAAAACAGTGTGCGGTTGCGGATCACCGAGAGAGCTCGCGCCGTCTCTCGACCCGACCTGGCGATCTGGATGGCGCAGCGGATCGCAACTCCGGCCACAGCGCAGCCGCTGCGGACCGGCACGGTGAGCATGCGCCACGGCTCGCCGTCGATGGTCACATCGCGAGGATGGTTGACACCGGCGTCAGTGCCACTGGCGACGGCCTGATCGGCAGCATCGACCGGCAGTTGGCCCGATTGTGGAGACAGCAGAACGGCGCCATCTGGACCGATGACCTGGCCGAGCACGGCATCGAAGGTCCGAGGTGGTGGAACAATGACTACATCGCCATCGGCATCGGTGTTGAGCGTGCCGACGCCGGGTCCGGCGCCACGGCCCGGGCCTCCCCCGACGTATTGCAACAGTTGTCGCGGGTTCGATGCTGCCGTCGTGAGCGAGCGATCGACAACTTGGTTGAGCTCGTGCCGCGTGCTGACGTACGACGAGATGCCGACGGCCGCGGTGGCACACGCAGCCAACAACACCAGCGCAGCGACGATCTTGAGCCGAAGGCTCATGACGCTCGTGCCGAGTAGCCCACGCCTCTGACCGTATGAATCACCTTTGCCTCACCCGAGAGTTCCAGCTTGCGTCGGAGATACGAGATGTATACCGCCAAGTTCTTCGAGTCGGGCCCGAAGTCGTAGCCCCAGATCCGATCGTAGATCGTCGAGTGATCCAACACGATCCCTTGGTTGCGCAGCAGCAACTCGAGTAGATCGAACTCTGTCTTCGACAGCTCCACCTCGCGCTCGGCACGCCACACGCGCCGCGAGGTGGGATCGAGGCGCACATCGAGGAGCTGGATGGCCTCGTCGGTGGCGCCGTCCTCTGATTTGGTCCGGCGCAACAGCGCCCGAAGGCGGGCGAACAACTCGTCGAGCTCGAAGGGCTTGGCCAGGTAGTCGTCGGCACCCGCATCGAGGCCGGCAACCCGGTCGGGTGTCTCGGTCCTGGCGGTCAGCATGAGCACCGGCAAGCGGTTGCGCTCGGCACGAAGTACTCGGCACACGGTCAGCCCATCGATGTTGGGCATCATCACGTCGAGGATGGCCACGTCGGGTTGCGTCGACTCGATCACCGACAGCGCCGTATTGCCATCGCTGGCCTGGACGACGTCGTAACCCTCGAGGCCGAGGGCGCGGGTCAAGGCGTCGCGAATTGCCCGATCATCGTCGGCGATCAAGACTCGGGCGCTCATCACTCTTCATTCTGGTCGTTCTGGACCGGCCGGGACAGCGAGGGAGGGGAGGCTGTCCCGGCCGAGCCGAGAATCAGCCGGTGACGGTCGGGACCGTGGTGTCGGGGGAAGCACCGGGTGTGCCGCCATCGGCGTCATTGCCACGATGACCGGGGCCACCGAAGCCGGGGCCACCCATCATCGGTCCACCAAAGCCGCGGCCCATTCCGGGACCGCCTGCGGGCGGGGTGTTGTTGACGAAGGCGGTCACCTGGGTCGTGAGACCGGCGAGGATCTTGTCAGCGTTGGCCTGAGTGAGGTGCTTGGCGGTGACCTCGGCGTTGATCTTCGTCGTCGCCTCAGCGACGATCGCATCGATGACATCCTGGGCGGTCTTGCCCTTGCTGACCGCGAGATCGGCCAGTGACTGGCCGCTCTGCAAGGCAGTGCGCACGTCGGCTGCAGTGATGCCGAGCGCAGTAGCGACCGCATCGAGACCGAACCCGCCGCGGCCAATCATCTTGCGGCCTCCCATCGGGCCACCCTCCGGCCGAGCAGCGGCCAGAGCAGCGATCACCTTGTCGGCCTGCGCCTGGGTGATGGTGCCATCGTCGATCAGCGGCTGCAGAACCTTCTGCAACTCAGTCGTGGGGTCGGGTCGAGCCGCAGGAGTCGGAGCGCTCGGGTTGCCCGGCACCGCCGTATCGGTCGGGGCCGTGGAGTCGGTGGTCGTGTTGGCGACCGCAGCTCGTACGACGACTGCCGCACCCGATGAGGTTCCGGCTGATCCGGCCATCTCGAGTACGAAACCAGCACCTGCCCCGGCAACCAGACCGATCGCCAGACCCGTGCCCGCAAGTCGCTTGTTCATCTTGTCTCCAGTTCGGTAGAGATGGCTCCGTCCGCCATCCACGAAGTAAGCATCAACCCTCCAGGTGAGCTGTATATCGGCAGCAAGTTAGAGACGGGTGAGAAATCTCGGCTACCCGAAGGCCTCGATGAGCTTGAGCAATGCCTGCTCAACGACCTCGGACAGTGCGGGATGGATCCACACCTGGCCGAGGGCGAGCTCGTCGACCGTGCTGCCGAGATGCATGCCTTGCACCAGCGGTTGCACGAGCAGCGACGCCTGGTAACCGATCACGTGCGCACCCAGCAACGTCCGTGTGGCCGGATCACCGATCAACTTGCAAAAGCCAGAGGTGTCTTCGAGCGCCCATCCGTACGCAGCCTCACCGTATGGATGACTGATCACCGTGACGGGCCGCTGAAGCGCAGTGGCTTGCGCCTCCGTCAATCCGACCGCGCCGATCTGCGGGCTGCCGAACACGGCGTGGGGCGCCGGCCGAACGTCGAGCGGGCGCAGATCATCGGGATGCAACAGGTTGTGCTGCACGGTCTTGGCTTCACCGTTGGCCATGTGCTTGAGCTGATGGCGGCCGTTCACATCGCCCAGCGCCCAGACACCGGGAGCAGACGTTCGCCCATACTGATCGACAAGGACAGCGCCGATCGGCCCGACGTCGATGCCGGCGAGATGGGCATCGATCTGGTCGCCGTTCGGTAGCCGGCCCGCCGCGACGAGCAGCGTGTCGCCTTCGAGCGTGCGCTCGCCGTCGGCGGTCTCGACATGCATGCCGATTCCCTCGGCGGTCATGTAGACCTGGCTCACCCGCGCGCCGAGCACCAACTCATATCGGCGCGCAGCCAATTGGGTGTAGCGCTCCGAGATCTCGTGGTCCTCGGCCCGAAGCAGATGATGACCACGATGCACGATCGTCACTCGCGAGCCGAGCGATCGAAAGACGTGGCTCAGCTCGGCGGCGATGAACCCGCCACCGAGCACGAGGAGATGCTTTGGCTGTTGGGCGATTCGCAGGATGGTGTCGCTGGTGTGGAAGGGCACCGCGTCGATGCCGGCCACCGCGGGGATGAACGAGCGCGCGCCGGTGGCGATCACGATTCGATCACCCGTGAGCCGTCGACCGTCGACCTCGATCGTGCGCTCGGCGACGAATCGGCCATCCCCTTCGTAGACCGTCACGTTGGGCAATGCGTAGCGGTACTCGCGACCGCTCTCGACGATCGGGTCGATGCGCCCGAAGACACGCTCGACGATTGCCGGCCAGTCGGCCGATTCGAACCGGGTGGTCACTCCGTACTGCGGCGCATTGTCGTGTGCAGCCGATTCGGCGACGTCGGCGGCGTAGACGAGCATCTTCGACGGGACGCAGCCGCGGTTGAGGCACGTGCCGCCGAACGTCCATCGTTCGACGATGGCGATGCGCCAACCGTCCATCTCGCTGTTGATCACCGAGTTGCCGGAGCCGGTTCCCATGATGACCAGGTCGTAGTTTTCCGTCGTCACCGCGTCAGCCTTGCAGCTCGACTGGCAGAATTGTCGGGTGGCCGCCATCGATCTGATCCAACCGACCGACTCCTGCCTTCACATCACGTGGGATGACGGTGTGGAGAGCTGGTACCCGTGGCTGTGGTTGCGAGACCATGCTCACGACGAGGCCACGATCCACCCGGTCACCCAGCAGCGCCAACTCGACACCGCGTCGCTACCACCCGACCTCCGGGCCACCTCCGCGATCGCCGACGACAGCGTCGCCCGCCTCACGTGGCAGGGCAATGCGGAAGTGTCGGAGGTCCCGGTCGACTTCCTACGTCGCTTTCGTACCCCGCAAACGGCGCGCCTCGGGGCGGCACCCAGCGCCGTCGTGTGGGACGCCGCGTCGATCTCCGAGCTGGCGGTTCGCGTCGCATTCGATTCGGTGATGGGCACCGATGACGGGGTACGGCAGTGGCTCACCACGATCGCCAGGTACGGCTTTGCCATTGTCACCGGCACACCGACGACCACGTCGGCCACCGAAGACTTGATCCGCCGCGTCGGCTACGTGCGCGAGACCATCTTCGGCGGGTTCTGGGAGTTCACCGCCGACCTCTCCAAGGCTGACCTGGCGTACACCAACGTGCACCTGTCCGCGCACACCGACGGCACGTACAGCCACGACGCACCGGGGCTGCAGATGCTGCACTGCCTGTACTTCGACGGCACCGGCGGCGACTCGACACTGGTCGATGGTTTCAAGATCGCCGATGTGCTGCGGGCAACCGAGCCAGAGTTGTTCGCCGTGCTCTCCACCGTCGCCATACCCGGCCAGTACATCGGCGATGGTGCCCACCTCATGTCGGCCCGTCCTGTGTTCCGTCACGACCACTCCGGCGCGTTGGTACAGGTCTCGTACAACAACTCCGACCGTGCCCCGTTCCTCTTGCCGGCTGATGAGATGGCTCAGTTGTACGAGGCACTGCGGGCCTTCGATCGGCTTGCCAACAGTGAATCGATGCAGTGGCGCCAGGTCCTGCAGCCAGGCGACGCGTTGCTGTTCGACAACTGGCGCGTGTTGCACGGTCGCTACGCCTACACCGGTAAGCGAACGCTGTGCGGCGCGTACCTCAACCACGAAGACTTCGAGAGCCGACTGCGGATGCTCGAGTGAGCGAGCTCGAAGACATCGTCGATGGCGACACCACGTGGCGCTTCGATCGAGGCTTCTTGTTGTCCAACTGGACATGTATCTGGGGACGCGGTTGCAAGGGGATCCTCGACGAGCCCGCCGAGCATCTCAACCAGGGTTGCTGTTCGATTGGCGCGGAACTGGCCGACCCTGAGGAAGCAATGACCATCTCAGCGCTGGCGGCGACACTCGATCCCGGCGTCTTTCAGCACCATTCGGCAATCGACGCCGACGACGTGTTCAACGATTCCGAACGCACCAACACCAAGGTCGTCGACGGCGCCTGCATCTTCCTCAACCGACCCGGGTTCGCCGGTGGGGCGGGATGCGCGCTGCATCTCGCCGCTCTGCAAGCGGGCGAATCGCCGATCTCGTGGAAGCCCTCGGTGTGCTGGCAGCTACCGATCAAGGTCGACTGGGAAGTGCAACCCGACGGCACCGAGACCGCCACGGTTCGCGGGTGGCAGCGCCGCGACTGGGGCGATGACGGCGAGTCGATGCACTGGTGCTGCACCGAGGGGCCCGAGGCCTACATCGGCGAATCGCCGGTCGTCGATTCGCTTGCCGACGAGCTCCGAGCCGTGGCCGGTGACGACGTGTACGTCGAGCTGCGCCGCCGCCTGCCCTGACGCGCCCGCGGGCGATCGCCGGCCCGTTCGAACGATCGCGCTCTCGCTGGTCGCGGCGCCGCCGGTCGTCGCCTCCCACTCATGCGGCGTCTCGTTTGGGTGGGCCGGTGGTCATGATGGATCCGTCGGGGAGTTGGATGGTGAGGGTGCGGTCGGGTTTGAGGGTGAGCAGCCAGCCGTCGTTGTGGATGTTGTGGTGGTGGTGCTCGCAGACGGGCAGGAAGTTGTCGAGATCTGAGCGTCCGCCGTGTTCCCACCAGATGGCGTGGTGCAGTTTGGTGCGGCTGTAGCGCACGTGGCAGCCGGGGATTGCACAGGTGGCGTAGATCGCCCTGAGGGCGCGGCGTTGGGCACGATTGGCCAGTCGGGTGCTGCGACCCAGGTTCAACTCGCCCGGGGCGTCGATGATCACGCCGTTGCGGACCGCGACGGTGTGCACGTCGGCGGTCGCA
>JANYKU010000028.1 GCA_025358075.1 Ilumatobacteraceae bacterium | reverse complement strand
CGGCGCGGCCGAGCGACTGCACCTCACCGCGCTCCATGAAGAAGACCTCCTCGGCCATGCGCAAGGCAACCCGCAACGATTGTTCGACGATGAGGACCGTCGTGCCGAGCTCGACGATGCGGGCGATCGCCCGCAGCAGTTCTTCGGTGACCATTGGTGCAAGACCGAGTGACAATTCGTCGACCAGCAGCAGCTCCGGGCCGGCCATGAGCGCGCGGGCCAGCGCCACCATCTGCTGCTCGCCGCCCGACAGAGTTCCGCCTGTCTGGCCGAGGCGTGGGACCAGATTGGGAAAGATCTCGAGGACGGCATCGGTGCGCGCAGTGATCAGGTCGTGGTCGCCCGCGAAGGGAAACGCGCCGATCCACAAGTTGTCGCGCACCGACAAGCTCGGGAACGTCGACTTGCCGCCCACGACCAGCGTGAGACCGAGCTTGACGCGCTGCTCCGGCGGGACCCCGGTGAGGTCGGTACCCAAGAACGAGATTCGCCCTGCTGTCGGATCGACGAGACCGGCGATCGATCGCAACAAGGTGGACTTGCCGACACCGTTGCGACCAACCAGCGCATGGCAGCCACCACGCCGAACGGTCATGCTGGTGCCGAACAGCACTTGGATCATCCCGTACGAGACGTCGATCGCGTCGACGGTCAACAACGGTCCTTCATTCATCGTCGTGGTCGCGCCCGGGGATGTGGTCGCCGTTGCCGCGGCCGACGCCGCAGCCTTTTCAGCCGTCGGCGGCGGTTCGTTGACGGTGATGGTCGACCCAGAGGTCCCCATTGCCTCAGCGGCCACCATCGTCTGGACCCGCTGCTCATCGCGCGAATACGACCTGACGGCGAACAGCAACAGCACGACGCCGCCGACTGCAGAAAGCGGGATGAGCGTCAAGAACGCGCCGCGCAGACCGATGTGGTCGGACAGGATTCCGAACACCACGGGCGACGCCGCGGAGGCCAGGCTCTGCATCAGCGCGTCGAGCGACGTGCCCCGACCGCGCAGGCTCGGGTGCAGAACGTCGAGGCGAGCCGCGGCCAACGGAGGCTGCGAGGCGGTGAGCACCACGGCGCCGACGGTGAACATGATCAGCATCACTGGTGTGTTGTGCACGGTGAAGGCGACGTACATCAGCGGGAACACGCCGACCCGGCACGCCCCCGCCATCAGGATGCGGGCCGAAGGAAAGCCGATGAAGATCAGCCAGTCGGCGAGGTAACCCGCCACCAGCGCACCGACCAGGCCACCGAGGGCGAACAGGCTGACCGCGCTGGCGCCTTGCGGCACCGACAGGTTCTGGTAGCGAACGAGATACGTAACGGTCCACGTACCGATGCCGCCGTAGAACAAGCTGGCGATCGTCGATGACCACAGCGAGGCGTGAAACGTTCGAACCTTGAGGATCTCGCGATATGCCTGCCGAGTCGTCATCGAGTCGTAGATCGACGGTCGGGTTGCGTCGCCGACGATGTTCTGGTGCTTGCGATCCTGCGTGCCGCGGATCGGCTCGCGCAGCGTCCACGCGAGCATCGAGACGATGAAGCCCGGCACGGCGAAGAAGAAGAACGCCGCTCGCCAGCCCCATGCAGCAGCCATGCCCGCGCCCACCGGCAGCAGGATGAAGCCGAACAGCTGACCGGTCTGGTACACGCCGAAGACCTTCGACCGTTGGTTCACCGGGTAGTAGTCGCCGAGCAGCGACTGCGATGTCGGGTTGTCGCAGGGATCGGAGATCCCGAGTGAGGTACGTGCCAAGAGCACGCTGGGATAGCTCGAGGAGAGGCCCGTCCAGATCATGCAGGCGCCCCACGCCGTCGTGCCCCAGGCGATGATGCGGGTGCGGCGCTTGCGGTCGGCGAGGATGCCGAACGGCACGGTGCCGAGCACCACGACAAGGAAGTACGAACCGCTGAGCACGCCGAGCGAGGTGTCGGACAGACCGAACTCCTGCTTGATGTAGGGGAACACCGACGGCAACAGGTACTGGTCGCTGACCTGGATCGCGTAGATGATCGTCAGCAGGATCAGTGGCCAGCGCGACACCCCGACGAGTCGTCGGGTGAGCTGGAAGCGGGGGCGCGGCGTGCGCTCCGGAGACAGCGCGGAGCCTTCCTCGGATCGTGGGCTCGGCGTCGGTACGGGTGGCTGGACGACGGCTGTCAACGCTTGGCCACCAGTCCGAGACGAGTCCTGGCGATCACTCCACGCATCACTTCCGACGTTCCGCCGCCGATCGTCTCGCAGATCGACTGGCGCCAGAGGAACTCGACCATCGTCCCCTTGACGAGCGCCTCCGGTGCACCGAGATCGAGTGCCGCCCGAGCGATCCGCTGGCACAGATCAGTGGCGGCCAGCTTGTTGAACGCCGCTTCCACCGTGGCGTTGCGTCCGTGCTGCACGGCATCGAGCAATGACACCGACAGCGCATGAGCCTCGGCGAGGTCGACGGCGATGCAAACCAGTTGCTCGCGCACGACCGGATCGGACGCCAGCCCGAGCACCTTGACCCAGGCAACCAACTCTTCGAAGTCGCGCTGCACGCGCTTCGGCGAGAACTGCACATGGCGCTCGGTGGCCAACGACTCGGTCATCAGGGCCCAGGCGCCGTTCTCTTCGCCGACGCGGTCGGCCACCGGCACCACGACGTTGTCGAAGCGAACCTCGTTGAATCGCTCGCCGTCGAATGCCGGGATCGGTGAGATCGTCACGCCTGGAGCGCGGCGGTCGACGATCAGCAAGGTCAACCCGCGGGAGTGGCTCTCCAACGTGCCCGTTCGGCACAGCACCCAGAGGTAGTCCGCACGGTGCCCGCCCGATGTCCAGCGCTTCTCGCCGTTGACCAGGTAGTGGTCGCCGCTGAGCTCGGCACGAGTGCGCACACCGGCGAGATCGGAGCCGGCCTCCGGCTCGGAGTAGCCGAGTGAGAAGAAGGTCGTGCCCGCCCGAAGACCGGGCAGGTACCGCTCGCGTTGTTCATCCGTGCCATAGCCGATGATCGTCTTGGCGATGATGCCCGAGCCGAGTGGCGGACGCGCCGCGCGCGCGTACGCCATCTCATCCCAGAGCAAGAACTCGTAGATCGGTGGCAGGCCGAGACCGCCCCACTGCTTCGGCCAGGAGAGCGAGAGCCAGCCGCGCTCACCGAGCGCGCGGTACAGGGCGCGCACCTTCACATCGTGTTCGGCCTCGTGGAAGAAGAAGCCGTCGGTGCCGGCGAACCCGGCGAGGAATGCGACGACCTCTTGGCGGAACGCTTCTTCCTCGGGGGCGAGCGTGAGGTTCACCCGGAGTCCTCGGCCTTCGGCACACCATCAGACCACTCCGGCGCACGCTTCTCCATGAACGCTCGCGGCCCCTCCTTGAAGTCGGGATGATCCCAGTGCATTCGCAGCAAGGCCCAACCGAACTCGAGCGCGTTCGTGTAGCCCATCTCCAGCGAGCCCCACATCGCCTGCATCGACAGCTGCACGGCCTGGGGCGAGTTCGCCGCGATCTGGTGAGCGATCTCGTCGGCCTTCTCCATCAGTTGGGCAGCCGGCACCAGCTCGTCGACCAGGCCGAGCTGATAGGCGCGCTCGGCCGACATTCGGTAGCTCTTGCCGCACAACGTCATCCGCAACGCCGAACCGAGTGGGAGACGCTTGGCGAGCCCGATGTTCTCGATCGCCCCGACCATCCCGACGTTCACGTGGGTATCGAGGAAGACGGCGTGATCGGCGGCGACGATGATGTCGGCATCGACGATGAAGTGCAGACCGGCACCGGCGACCATGCCGTTGACTGCAGTCACGGTCGGCTTCCAGACTCGGTTCTGCCGCGGCGACCAATGCACCTCGGCGCTCAACGGGCCCTTGCCCGCGGCGACCCCACCGCGCGACGCAACTGCGCCGACATCGGCACCGGTGGAAAAGAACCGCTCGCCAGTCGCCGTCACGACCGAACAGCGGATCCACGGGTCGTCGCGGACCTCCGCCCAGATCGCCTTGATCGGCTCGACCATCGACGAGTGCAACGTGTTGGCCTTGTCGGGCCGATTGATCGTGATGTAAGCGATGTGATCGCGCTTCTCGTACACAAGGCCAGGGAGCTCACCCGTCAGGTCAACACTCATCTCGGTCTCCTTCTCTCACAATCCGTGCGCGGCGAGCACGGCATCTCGGTTGGCGGCTGGGCGCGGGGCGAGCATCGACAATTGACGGATGCGCGACGACACGCCGGCGATCGGTCCCTCGAGGGTGAACCCCAACGCACCGAAGAACTGGTGGGCCCGATACGAGATGCCGAGCGCGGCCCTCGACGCGGAGATCCGCGCTGCAGCAGCCTTCGCGGTGGCGTTGGCATCGTGTCGATCGATCGCGTACGCCGCAACGCGGGCCAGCGAGCGGGCGGCACTGAGCCGTAGCGCGCTGTCGGCCAATGGGTGGGCGACGGCCTGAAATGTGCCGATCGCAGTTCGGAACTGCACGCGATCGGCGGCGTACTGCGACGTCGCTTCGAGCAGGCGTTGCCCGGCACCGGCCAGGTACGCAGCCAGTGCCGTATTGGCGAGATCGAGTGCGGGGCCGACAGGTGCCACTTCTTCGATCCGTACGAGGTGACCGCGACCCCATGGCTCACCACCAAGCGTGTCGACTGCCTCGACCGGTCCGTCGACCCTGGCGAGGTAGCCGGTGTCACCGGCAAGCTCGATGACGATGCCGGCGACCGGCAGCCATGGCATCAGCGGTGGCTCGCCCATCGACACGATCACCCCACCGGCGCCGATTGCTTTGCGATCCGCATCGTGCACGAGCTGACCGGCGGCGAACGTGGCCACGAATGGTCCGGGCGCGTTGGCCTGGCCGAGTTGCTCCATCGCGGCGACGATCGACGTCGCCCCGCCACCGCCTTCGGGTGTGGCCAGGGCAAGCACGCCGAGGTCGGCGAATCCGCGCCAGAGGTCGTTGGGCCAGAGGTCGGTCGGCCACCTCTCGGCCGGCTGCAATCCCGAGCCGGCGGCGACGACTTCCGGCGAACAACGATCGGCGCAAAATCGCTTCACCGATGAGGCGAGTGCTGCATCGTCTTCGTCGAACTCGAGATCGAGCGTCATCGTTGAGCCTCCCCTCTCAGGGTGTCGAACCAGGCCAACGTAGCGCGACGAGATCGCGCTCGGCGGACGACATCGCTCGTGCCTCGGCGAGCAGCGCCGGGAGGCGCATGGTCGAGAGATGCAGCGGATACTCGGTGGCGAAACCGATCGCACCCGACATCTGATGCAGCTCGGTCGGGAGACGCCGGGCCACGGTCGCCGCATGGACGAGGGCGATCGCCGAGGATTGCTCGGGGGCTCGGTGAAACGCAGCTTCCAGCGCGAGGTAGCGAGCGCCGTCAGTCAACACGGTGAGGTCGGCGAGGCGATGTTGGACGACTTGGAACGACCCGATCGCCCGACCGAACTGCTTGCGCTCGGTGACGTAACGCACCGTGAGATCGAGTGCCGCGCGCATCGAGCCGACCATCTCCAGTGCGAGCGAGACCTGCCACCAGGCCAGCGCACGCTTGGCCGAGATGCCGGCGAGCAACTCGCCACCGCTCGGCACCTCGTTGACGTCGCCG
>JANYKU010000192.1 GCA_025358075.1 Ilumatobacteraceae bacterium | reverse complement strand
CGATCGTCGCGAGTGTGCCGTCGCCGGCATCGTGGGGCGCCCGCACGACGCAACGTTCGACCCCCAGCTCACACAGCGCGACCAACTCGCTTTCGATACCGATGTTGGCAAGCACCGTGGCTTTCTCGATGCCTGGCCCTGACGTAGCCCCTCCGGCGTGGATCGCCGGCAGCTCCTCAGGCGCCTTGCCGATGTGGATCCAGCCGTCGACGTAGCTGGCCGTGCGAGCGACGTTGTGTGGACCATTGACCCCCATCAGGATCTCGGGACCATTCGCCTGTACGGGCTTCGGCCACGCCAACACCGGATCGAAATCGACGAACGTGCCGTGATATTCGGCCTCGTCGTTCGACCAGATCGCTTGCATTGCCTCGATGCGTTGGCGCATGACATCCCAACAATTGGCGATGTCGACCCCGTGGTTGGCCAGCTGCTGGGGGTTCCAACCGGGTCCACACCCCAAGATCACCCGCCCGTTCGACACATGATCGAGCGTCGCGACCGTCTTGGCGAGCGAGATCGGATCGTGCAGCGGAATCACGCTGACCGCGGTACCGAGTTTCAAACTGGTCGTCATCGCCGCAATCTCGCTCAGGGCCACGAACGGATCGAGGAAGTGCCAGTACACCTCAGGAACGTCGCCTCCGAGCGGAAAATGGTGCTTGCTGGCGACAGGAATGTGGCTGTGTTCGGGTACGAAGATTGATTCGAAGCCCAGCGCCTCGATGCGCGGGGCGAGGGTGCGGAGCGGTGGAGTTTGGTCGGTGACGAAGAATGTGAGCCCGACCTTCATGGCAACCTCCGACGTAGGGATTTCACGGTCACAGCCGGAAGCGGCGTTGTGCCGGAAGGTACGAGCCGAAGCGCTTCTCCGTTGCTCGGTAGTCAGCATCGAGCGCCGCTCCGTCCTCCACGGCATCGACACCCGCGTAGATTTCGTCCAGATCTTCAACGATTGCTCGGACCACCTCTGCCGCCACGAGCTCGGGCGGGTTCTTCTGCGAGTCGAACTCACCAGGCGTGCCCCAATCGGGTGTGAGCATCGGGGTGTCCATCATTCCGGGAAACACGCAAGTGACGTGGACAGGTGTGTCGGCGAGCTCAGCGCGTATCGCCTGCGTCATCGACCACAAGGCGGCTTTCGATGCGCTGTAGGAGCCACAGCCCGCGTAGTTGACCCTGGCGACGACCGACAAGATGTTCACGATCGTGCCCCGGCTCTGCTTGACCATGAGCGGCGCGAAAGCACGGCACATTGCCATCGTGCCGAAGTAGTTCACTTCCATCTCGCGGCGGGCGGCGTCAACATCGGGCTCGATCAGAAAGCCACGCCACAAGGAGATACCTGCGTTGTTGACAAGAACATCGACGCCGGCACAACGCGCCGCTGCCGCTGCGACCGACTGCGGGTCAGTGATGTCGAGGGCAAACGTCACGACGGGGCCATCTTGCCCCTCGGACGCCCGCGCGTCGGTCGCGTAGATCTTTACCGCGCCGGCCGAGCGCAGCGCTGTGACGAGCGCCGAACCGTGTCCGCCCATCGCTCCCGTGACCAGCACGGTCTTGTCATTGAGGTCCATCGACTCCCCCGATCATCATGGTCGACTGCTCTGAGCCGCACGGCCCGGCTCACCTTCATACAGTGTCATCGAATCGAGCTCCGGTTTGATCTCTGTCATGAACGCCGTCAGATTCTCCACGAGTGCCTCTTTCGGCATCTGGCTGTAGTGGTAGATCAGCACGACGTATTCCGCCGGTAGCTCAGACCATTGATCCACGAAGTCGGCCTTCACCTCATCGACGGTGCCGGCGCTGAACAGACCACTGTCCAACACGCTCTGCACGGGATCATCGTCGTTGTACGGCAGAGCAGGCGTCAGTGGGCGGTACAGGTTCTTGTAGATCTCGAGGTCGTAGTCCGCGACGGCTTCGCGGGCTGCTTCGTTGGTGTCAGCGATTTGCAGCCAACGGACGAGCGCCTGGTGCTGACCGAGGTGGAGCTGCCGTCCCGCAAGCCGCGCATGGTCGGTGTAGGCGTGGCCGAACTTGGCGGCCTTTCCGATCGAGGAGAAGTACGTCGGAATGAATCCCTTTCGAGCGCAGTACTCAACCGTCTCTTGGCTGGCGTTGCTCGCCACGAACACCGAGGGGTGAGGCTTGGTGTACGGGGCGGGGCACACACTCGCCGCCCGGAGTCGACCATCGGCTCCGACCTCGCTCTCGGCGCCCAGTCGGGCAGTCACCGAGGCCATCGGCCATGCGATCCCCTCGTCATAGGGAAATGGGATCTGCCAATTGGGCGAGCTCCAGCTGATGGAGTCGTTGGTCCAGGCCTCGAGCACGAGGTCGACCTGCTCCTCGAAGACATCACGGTTGTGCCGGTCGTCGTCAATCTCGCGCTGCAGCTCCTCCTCGCTCAATGCCCCGAGCGCATCTGCGTTGAACCCCGACGGTGACAGGGTCGCTCGCGCCCCATAGTGCTGGCCCAGCACGTTCGTCCATCGCGCTTGGTAGCCACGCGAGAACCCGACGAAGCATCGACCGCGGGTGAGTTGATCGAGAAGTGCCGTGTCCTCGGCGATGCGGATTGCGTTTTGGGCGCTCATCGTGTAGCCGAGCTGTCCGACTCGCACCTTCTTGGTGAGCCCCGCGATGTGTGCCGCGAGAATGCCGGGGTTGGGGCCGACTTCGTACCCCTCGGAGTGGAAGTGGTGCTCGATCGTCGAGATGCCCCACACCCCCAGGTCGTCCGCGGCCTCGGCGATGTACGGAAGGCCCTCGACGAACTCTTGGTAGCGCTCGGTGTTTCGTCCGAGTGGCCGCAGTCGCTGGCGCTCGTCCTCGTCCGCCGCGCGCAGCATCGGGTACAGCTGGACAATCACGTTCACCATCGCCGTGATCCTCCGTGGCTGCAGACCGGTTGGTAACTGGCAGAAGCGTACGAGCAGAGGGTTCGCCAGAACGAAGGCAGGCTCAACGCCATGCTACGGAAGCCGAAAACTCTCGATCAGATCCGTATAGATTCGCACCTCTGAGAGATTGACGGACGACGTCTCGTCAGGCGCCGGCCGCAACTCGATGTATGGATGCTTCTGATCGACGTGCGGCATCATGACGTCGGGCTGGATCACGAGGGTCTCGTACCCGGTCGTGAAGAGTCCCCCGTCGAGCCGCTTGCTGTCCCCGCCGGGAGCGGCGCCGGGATAGAGCACGTACTTCACCATGTGCTTGCCGCTGCGCAACGTCTTGTTGCCCGTGATGATTCGCTGATTCGTCACCACCACGCTCCAGCGATGTACTCGTGGTGGGCGCGTGACTGCCGCCTTGACAGCCTTCGGAATCATCCCGACGTCGGCAGCGTCATCGCGCCAGATGGTGGTCTCTCCGTCGTTGAACTTCCAATCCTCGAGCATCCACGCGTGAGAGGAGCGTACGCCTCTGGCTCAGATCTTCGTGAACACCCCGTGAATGGTGACGAGGCGGCCCTCGGCGAGGTTCTTCTGGCCAGCGGCGGCGATCAATCTCAACCGATCATCGCCCATGATGATCCGCTGCGGGGCATGAGGCGGCGGCATGCCCGATGTGGCCATGTTCTCGCTCACGTCGTCCCAAGAACGCATCCGGAAACCGGTCCGAGTGATCAGGTCGCGCATCTCGTTGGGCGGGCGCAGGAAGCTTGACGATATGTCGTCAGCCCACATCACCGGGAAGTGCAACGGCCCGCCCTCGCCTGCCATCGGCTCCTGGAAAGCGAACGTCCCGCCCGGCCGGAGGACCCGATGAAACCCCTGGAGCAACGTCTCCTTGTCGGCGATGTTCATGCCCGTGTTCTGGGTCCACACGACGTCGAACGCGTCCTCCGCGAACGGCAAGTCGAGCGCGTTGCCGATGAGGTGCTGCACCCGATCCTGCAGACCCACCTTCTCCGTCAGGACGCGAGCGACCTCGACGTACGACGGGGTCAGATCGACGGTCGTCACCACACATCCGTAGTGAGCGGCCAACACGCGAGCCGGCCCACCCAGACCCCCACCGACGTCGAGCACCTTGAGCGACCCGGCGCTGGACTCGAGCCGGTCGAGCCCCGCGCGTTCGGCGAGCCGAATGGTCACCGGGCGACCACCGCCGTGGAACTGATCGGTCGCCGCCAAATCGTCGACCCCGAGCCGGTCGAGATCCTTCCCCGCGGCGACCAGCGCCTCGAGAACGGTCTGCACCAAGTCGGTGCGCTCCCAATGTGCGACGGCGGTCTCACGAGTCATGACCAGACCGTACTGCGGCACCGATCAAGACCGCCTGCGACGAGCCTCAGCCAAAGGGCCGGAGGTGGGCCGTTCAGCCCAGCACGACGGCTGCCCGCGAGAAGAAGTCTTCGATGGACTGCCGTAGAGCCGTCGCGCCGTCCGGGATGAACTGCGCTGGCAACGAACTGCCGAAGTAGAACCCGTCAGTCCTGATCTGATGAGCCGCGAGGTCAAGTGCAGTGTTGATGTCCTCCGTGTCACCGAGCAGGTTCGCTGACACGGAACCCGGCTCTCCCGACTCAGCTTCCAACTGGGCGCTGGCCTCGTTGCACAGCACTTGAGCAGCAGCCAGCGGTTCCACCATGGGATAGCCGACACTCAGCTTCTGCACCTTTTCGACGAAGTTGACGCCAGGAGCGCTCGAATCATCGACCAGCGCTTTCACGCACATCCGTAGCGCCAGGACCGACTGACCGCCGAGAGATCCAGTTGATGCGATCGTCGTGACCATCGCCGTCGCCACTGTTGTGGAGGCAGCTGCTGCTCGAGGTGTGGTGCCGGCAGTCTTGCTGTCACTCGCACAAGCGGAGAGCACGATCACGGCACACAGCGTCATCGCTCCTGCCTTCACGTACGGCCCTCCTCTGTTCGAATCAGACCGTACATCCAGTCAACCTGTAACAAACGCGCTTGTCCGGACGATGACACCTGCAGCGGGAGGGCAGTCTCGTCCGTCCCCGACTGCCCTCCTGCTGCGCAATCTCTCGGTGAGCGTCGCCGGATCTGACAGGCGCGACCGATCAGCTCGGGTCGGAGGCGTGTTGGTCGGCGTCTACCTGCAGCAGGTGCTGCGCGCCGGCCAGTGTGAGGAGCCGGTGGGCGGCCTCGGACGGGTTACGCAGGACAAGCGATCCACCGTCGGCGGTCAGTGTTCCACGCGCCTGCATGAGCACGCCCAGACACGACGAGTCCATGAACCCGACACCCGACAGATCGAGGATGATCGTCTGCTGCGGCCCAAGGTGGGGTTCGATGGCGTCTCGCAATCGTTCACAAGTCGCCAAGTCGATCTCGCCGCGAACATGGATGACTGTCGCATCCTCGTCCTGGATCACTTCCGTCGAGAACTCGTCTGCCACCGAGGCGCACAGTAGTAGATCCGCGGGTGACGTTCCTAGCGTTTCGCTCTCAGCGAATCGGGGTAACCAGAGGGCATGCTCATCATCTTGTTGATCGTCGTCATCGTGTTGCTCCTAGGCGGTGGAAGTTATGGCTACCGTCGCCGACGAAGCTGAATTCGAGGTACAGATGACAGCGACCCCGATGTCGGATGAACTGCGACCGGTCACGGGCGAGTGGGTCGTCAAGCAACTCGATCAGGCCGACGGCTACCTCTCCACGATCGGAACATGGAGCGCACTTGGCGCGGCCAGGTGGTTCGACACCGAACAGGACGCGCAAGCCGCGGCCGTCATGGATTGCCCGGAAGGAACCATTGGCGCCGCGCTCCACATCAGCATGGCCGGTCCACCTCGTCGTTGACCGTGAGTGGAGAGCCGGCTCGTATTCCATCAAAGGTGGACCGAGGTGGAGGGAACCACCACGGAGCGTCGACAACTTGACGAAGACTTAAGACCATCGCCCTATTGCGGTCAACTACGGACTTAATCCACACTGCCCTCACGCACCACAACAGTGCGACTCGGGACGGAGACGATAATGGATTTGCGTACTACCCGCACGGCTACTGCCGTGCCCACTTCGGCTAACACCATCCTTCGGGGTCTGGGAGGCCTGAGTGTCGCCCTTCTCGCCCTGACCAGTCTTGCCGCGTGTGGGAGTGATAACCACTCCGCGAGCGCCGAGACCCCGGCCTCAACCACGGCCTTGGCGCAGGAGGCACCCGTTCCCCCCGGAACGCCGGTGAACGTGACGCTCCACGAGGCATCCGATACTGCCTTCGTTGTCGCTTCCGACCAGACGTCCGTGAAGGCTGGCAACATCACCTTCAAGGTCACGGACACTGGCAAGAAGGACCACGAGATGGTGGTCCTGAAGCTTGATGGCACCGCGTTCGACAAGCTCCCCATCGACAGCTCCACCAACAGGGTGAGCGAGGATACCAACGTCGGCGAGACCGGCGACCCGAACCTGACGCCCGGTGAAACCCGTAGCTTCACCGTCGACCTCGCCGCAGGAACCTACGTCATGGTGTGCAACATCGAGAAGCACTACGGGCTGGGCATGAGGTCTCTTCTGACCGTCACGCCGTGAGCTGGCTACGGGCGATAGCCACGGCTGTCGCCATCATGGCGGTGGCAATCGCGGCCCTCGCCTACGTGCCCGACATGATCGTGACCAACGTCCACCTGTCAAGCGGCCTGGGGGTCGCTCTGTGCGTCGCGTTCTCGAACGGGGCACTCGTCGTCATCCTCGTCGGACTGCGCCGCTTGCAAGCTCGCGGGGTGATCTAGTGCCGATCGAGGCACCTGATTCGCAATGGTTGTGGGACAACGAACCCTGTCGCGCCGCGTGCCCTGTGCACACCGATGCCGGCGCATATGTCACGGCGATTGCCGATCGCCGTTTCCGTGACGCCTACCGCATCTCCAGAGAGCACAACCCGTTCCCGTCGATCTGTGGTCGGGTATGTGCAGCACCGTGCGAGACGGCCTGCCGGAGAGGGTCGCTGGACAGCCCGATCTCGATCCGAGCGTTGAAGCGGTTCGTCACCGAGCGGTTCGGGGTCGAGAGCTCGTTCGGTGCGGACCTGTGGCACGAGGCCCACGGCCCGGTTCCGCCGGCCGAGGGCCCGTCGGTCGCGGTCATCGGTTCTGGTCCAGGCGGGCTCGCCGCCGCGCATGATCTTCGCTTGAGCGGGCACCGCGTCACCATCTACGAGGCGCAGCCGTATCTCGGCGGCATGTACGTGCACGGCGTCCCCGAGTACCGCCTGGACCGCCACCTCATCGCCCAGGAGATCCAGGCCATCGTCGACCTCGGGCTGGAGATCCGGCTGAACTGCCGCGTGGGCACGGACATCTCGTTCCAGTCGCTGGTCGACGGGCACGACGCTGTCTTCGTGTGCATCGGCGCTTCGTACGGTCGTGAACTCGACATCCCTGGGTTCAACACGCCGGGCGTCGCCAAGGCCGTCGAGTTCCTGTGGAACATGAACCTCGGCGATGTTGCCGAAATGGGCCAGAACGTGGTCGTCATCGGAGGTGGAAACGTCGCCTTCGATGCGGCGCGCACGGCTGCGCGGGCAGTCGCATACCACGACGGCGTCACCGATCCCGTCACCCTCGAACCGGGCTTCCACGCCACTACCCGGCGGGAGATGGCGACTGCGATGGACGCAGCCCGATCTGCGATCCGGGCCGGGGCGCCAAGCGTCACCATCATCGCGCTGGAGTCGCCGGACGAGATGCCGGCCGCCTCCGACGAGATCGAGGAGGGCGTCACCGAGGGCGTCAAGCTCGTCTTCCGCCGTGGCCCGCTGCGCATCATCGGCAACGGGAAGGTCGAGGCAATCGAGACGGTCGGTGTGAAGTCGGTGTTCGACGAGCAGCGCCGCTTCGCCCCGGTCTTCGACGCGGACGACGTTCAGACGTTCCCTGCCGACACGGTGATCTTCGCCGTCGGCCAGCAAACCGACACGTCGTTCATCCCGGACGAGCTCGGCATCGAGCGCAACCGCGGTTGGATCAAGGTCGACCAGTTCATGCGCACCGGCCATCCCAAGGTGTGGGCCGGTGGCGACGTGGCGTTCGGGCCACGCAACCTCATCGACGCCATCGGCAATGGCCAGCGTGCCGCGGCGTCGATCCAGGCCACCCTTGCCGGCAACGCACCGACGACGCGTTCGGTGAAGGTGAAGCTGATCGAGAAACCGGAGTTCCGCCGCGTCGACACCACGTACGACGACATCGCCCGGGTTCACATCCCCATGTTGCCCGGCGCGGATCGTGGCGGGCTGGCGCTGGTGGAGACCGGTTACGACGAGGAGGCTGCCGTCCGCGAGGGTTTCCGCTGCCTGCGGTGCTTCGAGAACATCATGCTCAAGCCGGAGCTGTGCATCCTCTGCGGCCTGTGTGTCGATGTCTGCCCGCACGATTGCATCGAGATCGTGCACGCCGAGGAGACCGACGTCGGCGAACCCGGCAAATCGGCACTCGTGCTCGACGAGGAGCTCTGCATTCGCTGTGGGCTGTGCGTCGAGCGATGCCCACCCCATGCATTGTTGATGGTCCACGCCGAGGAGGTGCAGCGTTGAGTACTGACTTGACCGAAGAACAGAAGCCCGAGCTGGAGACGGCGGCGCACTCGACGGGAAGTGGGTTGATCGGGCGAGCGCGCCAGACGGAGGTGTGGCGATCGGTGTTCCGCCACCCGCCGCTCAACTCGCCACGAGGACGGGCGTTGCAGTCGTTCTCCAACGTCTTTCTGCACTTGTACCCGGTCAAGGTGCCCGTCCGCGTACTGAGGTGGCGGTACTCGTTGCGCCTCGGCTTCATCGCCATCGTCTTGTTCACCGTCTTGGTGGTCACCGGCGTCTACCTGATGTTCTTCTACTCGCCCACGCCCGCGGCCGCGTACGTCGACATGGTGCAACTCAAGACCGGGATCGGGTTCGGGCAGCTCGTCCGCAACGTGCACCGATGGTCGGCACACCTGATGGTCCTCGTCGTCGTCGTTCACCTCGTCAGGGTTTTCTACGCCGGCGCGTACAAGCGGCCGCGCCAGTTCAACTGGGTTCTCGGCATGGCACTGCTGCTCATCACCCTCGGGTTCTCGTTCACCGGCTACCTGCTGCCCTGGGACCAGCTCAGCTACTGGGCGGTCACCGTCGGCACGAACATGGTGAACTACGTGCCGCTCGTCGGAAAGTACGTCCGCGACATCCTCCTCGGCGGAAAGCAGATCAGTGGCGCCACCTTGCAGCGCTTCTATGCACTGCACGTCGCAATCCTGCCGCTCTCGCTCACACTGATATTGCCGGTCCACATCTGGCGGGTCCGTAAGGACGGCTTCGCCGTCGAGCGTGGGTCAACGGGCGCACTCGACCCGAAGGCCTGCCCCGGTCGGAAGGCTTCCACCGCTGCGCTGGCGACCGCAGCGCAGAATGGCGACGGCGATGGACGACGGGTCCGCCTGCTGGGTGTCGTCGACCGAGAGTCCGTTACACAGGAGGAGCAGGTCACCGACGACACGGTGTTCGCCTGGCCACACCTGATGGTGCGACACGTGGTGGCCACCCTCGGCGTGTGCGCCACGGTGCTGGCCCTCGGCGTCTGGTTCCAGGCACCGCTGAAGGACATTGCCAACCCGAACCTGACGCCCGAGCCTGCCAAAGCGCCCTGGTACTTCGAAGGGTTGCAGGAGCTGTTGTCGCGCTTCAACCCACTCGTCGCCGGGATCTTGCTCCCTGGCGCGGCGGTGATGTCGCTGCTCGCGCTGCCCTACATCGATCGCAACCCGGCAACGGAGGCGCGGAACCGCAAGGTGGCAATCTCGCTGTTCTCGATGTTCCTCGGGTTGGCAGTCGTCCTCACGGTGATCGGGTTCGCGTTCCGCGGTCCCGGATGGCAGTGGCAATGGCCATGGAAGCACTCGTACATCGAATGGTGACGGCGGGACGTGATGTGGCTGCGCGGCAGCGGAACGTGGAAGGGATGACAAGATGGCGATGAATCGACGCAAGTTCTTCCTCAACGGGTGGAAGGCCGGCGGCGCGCTGCTCGGCGTCGCAGCTGCCAAGACCTCGTGGGCGTTGCTCCAGCCGCTGAAAAGCCTCGCGAGCAGCGGCAAGTTCAAGCTGAAAGACGCCGAGAACTACAAGCCCGGCACCGCCGAGTACATCACGGCTGCACGGGTGTGGGTGGTCAACCCTGGCGACGGCAAGCTGCTCGCGCTGTCGCAGACGTGCCCACATCTCGGTTGCCGAGTGCCGTTCTGCGAGAGCTCGGGCCGCTTCGAGTGCCCGTGCCATGGATCGACGTACAACATCGGCGGCGAGTACATCAAGGGCCCGGCGCCGCGTGGCATGGATCGCTTCCCGATCATCCAGGAGAATGGCGGGGCGTTCGTCGACACCACCAAGGTCGTGCGTGGACCCAACCACGGCTCGCACGTGTACCCCTCGGACTCCAAGGGTCCGTCTTGTAAGGAGGCGTGAGGTGCCCGTTGACCAGCACGAAGAGCGCCAGCTGGATCCCCCATGGCTCCAGCGCAGCCTCGATCGACACTACGCGTGGGGGCTGGTCTTCATGGCCGTCCTCGTCGTTTCGTACACGGTGTACCAGTGGCGTGAGCCGCATCTGCGCGCCGACGCCGCCGGCACCCAGGTCGTGAACTCGACGAGCCAGGGCCGCGATATCTTCGCCTCGCGGTGCGCGACCTGCCACGGCGACAATGCAACCGGCGGACAAACGGCGCCGACGCTCAACTCGAAGCAGTTCCTCGAAGCCGCGAGCGATCCGGTGATTCGCAACATCGTGTCATCCGGCATCCCCGGCACTGCCATGCCGACGTGGAGCATCGACTTCGGCGGAGCGATGACGCAGCAGCAGATCGACGCAGTCGTGAGCTACCTGCGCAGCCTGGAGCCAAAGGCCCCGAGCATCCCGAACTGGCGCCAGGCGGCCCAGGTCAAGTAGCTCGATCGCGCCAGCCGGGCGGGCCACGCGTCGCCATCACAGACGATCAGACTCAGCGAGATCCTCTGACCGAGAGAGCAGCGACGAGTTCGCGGCGGCTCCCGATCCCCAGCTTGTCGAACACGACGTGGAGGTGCTCTTGGAGAGTGTTCGCGGAGATGTGCAGCTCGTTCACGATCGACGGAGTCGAACGTCCCTGTAGCACTAACGCAACGACCCGGCTCTGGGCGGGCGTGAGACCGTGAGCGGCGAGGATGAGCGAGCTCACGGCGGCGGTGTCGGCGGCGTCAAGGACCACCGCTACTTGGCGGCCCGCGGTCCCGTTGAGCGACGACGCCTGGACGGTGACCCAGCCGCCACCTCCTCGACGCAGGCGAGTTGCAGTCGGCGCCGCGACCATCTCGCGATGGTTGCCGAGCAGATGGGCCGCCGCGGCGTAGATGGGCGCGGGAAGGTCGAAATGGGTCGGCCAATCCGAGTCGACGATGTCGGCGAGGATCGATTCGGCTCGTGGATTGATGGAGGCGACCGTGAGATCAGCGTCGAGGATGATGATCCCCGGGCCACTGGAGTTCGACGCGTCTGGAATGGCGGGAAACAAGGCGACCGTGCGACGCAGGCCGCCGGCAAGGAACGGAGCGACGCGGCGCACGAAGTCGACTTCGGCGGCGTCGAAACCGAGTGGGGATTCGGCGCGGTGCAAACAAAGCACCCCCCAGCAGAGACCCCCGGCCACGAGCGCGACCCGCAACTCGTCGCCCATCCCGATGGGGGCCAGCACATCCCGGTAGCGAGCGCTCATGTCACGATCGCCATTCGTAGACCGATCGAGGGAGCCAACCGGGTCGGACGCGGCCGCCAGTCGGGCGAACTTGTTGACGTCGTCACGAACGTATTCGTTGTCCAGGAACAACGCCGTGACGGCAGCCAACGGGGTCTCCGCCAGTGCCGAGGTGAACAACATGGTGGTGGGATCAACACTTGCGAAGAACGCGGCATCAATCGAAACGGAGGAGCGCAGCCGTCGGAGAGCTTCTTTGCGGAACGAATCCAGGTCCAGCCCGTCGCTGCTGAGCCGCTCCATGTCGGCCATGCCGCGCCCCCACCGACGTGCGCTCGTCGTGTTGCCGGTCACTGTTGCACTGTAGGCCCGACGCCTCGATCGTGGCTCAGAGAGCGCGTGGGTGCACTGTTCATGTGTGCTCGGTGACACCGAGTTGGCGGAGGAACCCGAGGTCGTCGAGGCGCCCCCACCGCTCCACAATGCGCCCGTCGCGCAGCCTGAAGATGTTGATGCCCGGCAACGTCACGGTTGCACCCGATGGGCCGACGCCCATGATGTCGGTGCCGGTGTGGGTGCCAGACGCGGTGAACAGTTCGACAACGATGTCGTCTTCCGCCACGAGCAGGTGCATGTCGCTGTGCCAGTCCGGGAACACGGACCGGAACATCGCCCCCGCGCTACGCATCCCTTCGCGATCGGCGGATGCGCCGAACGGCGGATCGTTGTTCACGAACTCCTCGGCCAGGTAGTCGTCGACCGCGTCGGGATCGCCTCTCGTGAAGAGCGCGTCGATGAAGTTACTGACGATGGTCTTGTTCTGTTCGGTGGTGGTCATGACCCGATTCTGCGGCCGTCCAGCGATCGTCACCACCCCAACTATCTGGGGTGGTGACGCAACTCAGAGGCATCGAGCGCGTCGACGACGATTCGGCACGAACGTGCCAACCCGACCCGATGACGCGCACTACTGTGTCAAACGGAATCCCGGCCCAGGCGAGACCCCGAGGAGTAATCAAATGGCGTTTCTGTCACGTGAGTTCGTTGCGGTCCCCGACGACCACAAGGACCAGATCGTCTTCAAGTGGCCCGACCACAACCTGCGCAAGGGCACCCGAGCCATCATCGAGCCCGACATGATGGCCGTGTTCATGAGTCGTGGCGAAGTGATCGGCACGCTCGGACCCGGTCGTCACGTGATCGAGGCCGACGAGCTGCCGTTCCTCGGCGTGTTCATCGACATCGGCACGGGCGGCAACGCCTACCGCGCCGAGCTGTTCTTCTGCGGTACTCGCGAGTACCCGGGACACCGCTTCGGTGGCCGCATCGACGAAGTGGAAGATCCGAAGACCGGGTTGATCGTCACCCTGCGCGTCTTCGGCGAGTACTCGATGAAGGTAGCTGACCCCACCAAGCTGATCCTCAATCTCACCGGCACGGTGAACGTGGAGGACAACCGCGACATCTCCGGCTGGATCAGCGAGCAGTTGCTGAAGACGATGCGCACCAACATCACCCGCCAGATCGTGCGCAACGGCTGGCCGGTGCTGGGCTTGTCGGCGTTCTCGCCCGAGATCGAGGCCGCCGTCATCGAGAACACGAACGAGGCGATCGCCAACTACGGCCTCACCATCGTGCGCATGGGCAACTTCGACATCAACCTCGCCGAGGAGGACGAAGCCCGCCTGAAGACACTCGCCAAGGACGTCAGCTACTCGCGGCTCGCCGGTGGGTTCCAGCAGTACGCCGCGGGTGAGGCGATGCTGGGTGCTGGCCAGGGCATGGCCCAGGGCGGCGGAGCGGTCAGCGGCGCGTTCCTCGCCGCCGGCGTCGGCTTCGGCCAGCAGATCGCGCAACCACCAGCACCCGCACCGGCCGGTGGGCCCGTGCCGTCGGCTGCACCGCCGCCCTCGGGTGCGCACTGCACCAGCTGCGGCGTCGCCAACCTGCCGGGCGCCAAGTTCTGCTCGGGGTGCGGCACGGCGATGCCTGTGGCGCCTGAGGCCGCCTTCTGCACGAACTGCGGTCAGAAGGTGGAGGGCAAGTTCTGCGCCGCCTGCGGCACCCCGCGCCCTGACGACGCGCCGCCCGCGGGTGGCGCGTTGCCGCCGCCTACCGCCTGACCCAGGTCGGGGCTAGATCGCGGGCAGCCCTGCCATGGCGAAGGCCCGCGCCCACCCGTACTGGTCCTGCGGCGACATCTGCGCGCACTCCACGGTGACGGTGAACGAGCGGTTGTCCTTGATGACGGTGAGCACCGCCTTGCCCGGCGCGGTCACCTTCCACGTGGCGGGCAAACCGAAGCCCTCCACCGGGTCGCCGTCCGCGGTGGGGCCTTGCGACAGCGAGCCCATCAGCTTGTTGAGCCGCCCGCTGATAGCAGTGTTCTTGCTGAGCGCTCCGCCCAGCCCACCAAGTGCCGAGTTGGCGATGGCCGCAATGCCCGACTTGTCGGAGACCGCGCACGACACCGCGATCCCGGCCGGGTGCGTGTACGCGTGGGCGACGGCGATGCCGCGGTTCTTGTCGGCCCCCGGTGTGAAGCCGTTGGAGTTGGCGAACGCATCGAGCGCGGCCTCGAACGGGCCGTCGTCGATCTTGGAGGCGCTGAACGCCGCCTGCGCGGCACCGATCTGCGCCATCTGGCGTTGCTGGTTCCAGTCCATCGTGGTGCACGGCGAAGTACCCGAGACGCGGCCGGTGGCCTCCATCCGCTCGTACTTCGACGAGACCGCGATGCGGCCGGGCCCGGTGAGGCGCATCCACGGCGTGCTGGGCGACCAGCGGCCGAACCAGCCACCCGACGCCGGCCGCTCGAGGTGCATCGTCATGCTGACGGCTGAGTCCTTCCACAGGAAGGCGCCGGGGTGCAGGAGGATCGACTGGCCGGGGGCGAGGTCGCGCACGAACACGTTGCCATGGCCGTGCAGCATCAGCATGCCCGGCGCTCCAGTAGCAGCGAAGCGATCGATGAACATGCCCGCGGGGTAGTGCGTCTCGCTCTCGTCGCCGTCGGTCGTGCGGTACCACACGCCGCTCTGGAACCAGTCGTAGGTGACGTTGAGCGACGCCATCATGAAGCGGTGCTCGCGAACGTCGACCGACTGGCCGGGCATCAGTGGCACGACGATGCTCTCGCCCGGCGTGTTGTCGGCCAGGGCCAGCGAGCCTGGCCCGACGGCCTGCATCATCACCACGTCGAGGCCCGCCATCTTGCGGTTCCATGCACCCTTGAGCGGCTGGTTGCCCAGCTGCACGACGGTGTCGGTCCACAGCAGTTGGTGATGCCCGAAGTACACGCCCTCGCCGGCCGCGAGCCGCAGCTCGGCCGCGGGCACGTACATCCCGGACACCTGGCACGTACTCTGCCCGAACTGGATGCGCGCCAGATCCTTGATCGCCGGTTGCCGTTCCCACCCCGACCGCGTGACGCTGGCACGGATGTCGACCGGCGCACCGCAGTGCGTGCACGACGTGCCGGTGGACGGCCCGTCGAGACGGCAGTACGGGCAGGTGTAGCTGTTGGACGGCGGAGCGTCGAGCGTGGGCGGCGGCAGCATCGACATCATTCGCTCCCGTGGTGCACGTACATCGACTGGATACCGATACGACCGGGGCCGACCATCTCGGCGAGGTACATGCCCTTGCTGAACCTGCCCGTCTTTATATCCAGTTGCACGACGTTCATCTGCACCGACGAATCCTTGAACAGGAAGGCGCCGGCCTCGAGCTGGATCTTCTCGCCGGGGCCGAGGCTGCGCTCGAACACGTTTCCGTTGCCGTGCAAGAGCAACAAACCTGGTCCGCCCTGGGTGACGAAGCGGTCCATGTACATGCCGCTGCCGCCGTGCAGCACGTTGGCCAAGCCTTTGATGCGCACGAACGAGTACGAGACGGACGACGACGCGGCGAGGAATGCGTGCTCGCGCACGTCGATCTCCATCTGCGGGTGCAACGGCAGCACCACCATCTCGCCCGGTGCGTCGCGCGACACCGCCACGCGCCCGGGACCCTGAGCGGATGTGACCACGAAGGGCATGCCGCCAAAGCTGCGGCTGCCGGTGTTCATCGCCGACACCGGGACAGTCTCTTCCTTCCACAGCAACACGTGGTGCTCGAAGTACACCGAGTCGCCCGCACCCAGGTTCAGCTCGGCGACGGGCACGATCTCGCCCTCCACCTGGCAACTGGAGCTGCCGAAGTTGAACTCGGCCATGTCCTTCAGGCGTGGCGCTTCGCGCCACCCCGAATCCGTAACCAGCGCTGCGGTGTCGAGCGGTGCGCCACACACCTCGCAAGCAGTACGGCCGGGGTCACTCTGCCCCTGGCACCATGAACAGACAATTCGTTCCATCGAGTCCTCGCTTCCGGATGCCACAGTAGCCGGGGCCACCGAGCCGATGCCCGGTAGCTGGCCGACGCCGATTCGCCGAATGGACGACAGGCTGTCAACGATCGTTACCGGGGCAAGTCTTCGGCCCGCCGTCAATCGGCGGTGTACGCGAGCGCGAGTGGTGAGTCCTGGCTGAAGACGTTCATCCATCGGCCGGACCGTCGCGACCACAACGAGCTGATGTACATCGACTCACCGGCGTCGGAGTCGGGGGATCCGAATCGATGCCAGTCGGCCCGGTACGAGAGCAGGACATCATTGTCGGACAGCACCATCAGCCGCGCCTCGAGCAGCTGGAACTCCGACACAGTCGGACCGTTCGCTAGCTGTGCGGCGTGCGCCGACCGATCAGCGAACCCAGTCGGGTAGACGCCGAGGAAGTCGTCTGCGAGCAGATGAACATCCGCTTCGGCGTCGCCCCGACGGAGGGCATCCCATACTTTGGATTCGAGCTCGATGCATGTATTGAGATCCATATCGACTGGCTGCATCGTGGAAGTCTCGTTCGATGTTCCAATGTCCGATCCCGTACGCCCGGTAGGCATCGTGCTCCGGGTCGCAGAGGATGGTGCATTTCAGCTCGTGGGCGAGGCGATATGCCGCCGCGCGTTCGGGTTCTCCTTGTCCGATGATGACGGGTTGGAGCCCTGCGTCGAGGTAGCGATCGAGTTCGGCGTTGAGTCGTGCGGCCCGTTCGAACCCACAACCGCAGCCGAAGTGCCGCCAGAACATGAGCAGTGCGGGTTGCCCTTTCCAGAACTCCGACAGCGTCCGGTCTCGACCGGTGTGGTCGACGAGGTGGAGATCACGGGCCGGTGTGCCGGTGGAAAGGAGCGGCCCTTCGCCTTCGGTCGGTCCGGCGATCCATCGCTCGAGCCATTCGGCCTCGGCAGCGCTCGTCAGTGTTTGTAGTGATGTCATCGGTGTCTCCTGTAGTGATGTGAGTGGCCAGTGTCGGCTCGATGACGCCGCGATGCCATGACCCGTTCGCCACAGATGTTGATCGGAACACCAGACCCCTCGGTCGATTGGTGCCGCAGTCATGAGCGGCGGTGTCGCGGTCATGTGTCCCGCCGAGTTCGGTCAGATACTCAATCCGACAAACGAGCTGACCTTCCCGGTCAACCCGGCGGCACGGTCGCCGGAGCCGGGAGGTTCGCACTAACAACAGGACAGAACACAAATGAACACTTTCCCACCCCTCACCCACATCGCGCTCACGGTTCGTGATCTCGCCGTGAGTGTCCCCTGGTACGAAGCACTCTTCGGCGCCAGCCCGGTGATCGACGAGGACACCGACCCAGACATGCACCACACGGTGTACCTGATCGGCAACAACACGCTGCTCGGTCTGCACCAACATGCCGCGCCGGCCTCCAGCGCCAGGTTCAGCGAGTTCAACGTCGGCCTCGACCATGTCGCGTTCGGGTGCGCTGATCGCGGCGAGCTCGAGAAGTGGGCGAGTCGACTCGACGAGCTCGGCATCGACCATCGCGGCATCAAGGACGCGACCTACGGCTCCGGCCTGAGCTTCCGCGATCTCGACGGCATCGCGCTCGAGCTGTTCGCACCGCCGGCATGAGCTGACCACCGTGCAGCAATGTTGGGCTCCGATGCACAGCGTCGGCGTCGGAGCCCAGCGCAGCCTGTGACAGTATGAGCGTCCATGGCGACGCCAACGCCTCTCTTGGCGGCACTGGAGGGCCTACGACTCGACGGTGCGATCTTCTTCAGAGCTGAGTTCACGGAGAACTGGGAATTCGAGTCACCGCTACGCGAGATGGCACCGGTGATTCGGCCCGGTGCGGAGCGGTTGATCATCTTCCACATCGTGGCGGCCGGCCGGTGCTGGGTGGCTGCCGGGGATGGGGGCCGCCACTGGGCGAGCCGCGGCGACGTGCTCGTCCTGCCGTACGGGGATGACTACACGATGGGTGGATCCGCGCCGGCGGATCGAGTTCAGTTGTTGAACCTGATGGCACGACCGCCGTGGGCGACGATGCCGGTGCTGTCGCACGGCGCTGGAGGTGAGCGAACTGACATCGTCTGTGGCTACCTCCACTCCGAAGATCCCTTGTTCGATCCGAACCTGCGCGCGTTCCCCCCGGCGTTCGTTGTCCACCTCCCTGACGGGCCAGCGGCGCGCTGGGTGGAATCGAGCATCGAGTACGCATTGTCCATCACAGATCGGAGCCTGCCAGAACAGGCTGTGTCGACGCGACTACCCGAGTTGTTGCTGATCGAGGTCCTGCGGGCGCACCTCGCCGATGCTCCGGTCGCCGACCATGGATGGATCGCCGCGTTGCGCGACCCTGTCCTGGCGCCTGCGATGGCGAGACTTCACGCGCGACCCGACCGGAAGTGGACTGTTGCCGGGCTCGCGACAGAAGTCGCCGTGTCGCGGTCCGCGCTCGACGATCGGTTTCGGTCAGTCCTGGGTCGTTCACCGATCCGCTACTTGACCGAGTGGCGGATGCACCTGTCGGCCGCCACGCTCGTTGAGCACGAAGGCGACGTGTTCGGTGAGCATCAGTTGGTGGACGTGTTGTCGCCGTGATGACGATCGGCGGCGTGATGGTCAGGCGGTTGGCGTCGGGGCGGTCACTCGGTCGTCACCTCGG
>JANYKU010000189.1 GCA_025358075.1 Ilumatobacteraceae bacterium | reverse complement strand
AGATCGTCGGCGCGCTCGACGGTGGTCAGCTGCACCGAGCCTCACTCGTGAGCAGTCGCGAACGCATCATCGGGTTGCGACGCCCTCCCGCCTCGCCCGAGGCGCAGAGCACCGGAGCCGCCCAATTGGTGGCCGAGCGGGCGATCGTGATCGATGGTCCGCTCCCCGCCGGACCGTTCGCGGTGATCGAATGTCGCCCGCAAGCCAGCATGGCCTGCTTCAACGTCGCTTGGGGCATCGCTGATGAGCTTGGCGAACTCGGCTGGCCGATTGCACTGCTCACCGAATCAGACCCGATCGAACCTACGTGTGACGCCTTGCTCGAGCAGGCCGGCGAACTGCCGGTGTTGGTGGTCGTTCGCGATGCGTGTGTTCACCAGTGGCAGATCGCCGTGATCGATGCCGTCGTCCGCGTTCGGCCGAACGCGGTCGTCGTGGAATTCGGTTGGCCCAACGTCCAGCGTCCGGGCAGCGCGGCCTCCGTCGTCACTCACGGCGCGGCACGCTCGAGCGCCCAGGCCGTGATCGACCGCCTCGTGGCGCTCAGTCCTGCTGTGAGGGAGTCGTAGATGGCCGGAATCAGCATGCGCGGCCTCTCGAAGGTGTACCCGAATGGGGTCGTCGCGGTCCGCGACGTGTCGCTCGATGTTGCCGACGGCGAGTTCCTCGTCCTTGTCGGACCCTCGGGGTGTGGCAAGTCCACCTTGCTCAGGATGATCGCCGGCCTCGAGGAGGTGACGGCGGGAGCATTGCTTGTCGACGGGCGCGATATCACCGATGCACAACCCCGGCAACGCGACATCGCGATGGTCTTCCAGAGCTATGCGCTGTACCCGCACATGACCGTCCGCAAGAACATCGGCTACCCGCTCAAGCTGGCAGGCGTCGCCGCCGAGGATCTCGACGCGCGAGTGGATGAGGCGGCACGCCTGCTGCAGCTGGAAGCCGTGCTCGATCGCAAGCCTGCTCAGCTCTCGGGCGGCCAGCGGCAGCGAGTCGCGATGGGCAGGGCAATCGTTCGCAAACCTTCGGCGTTCTTGATGGACGAGCCACTGTCGAACCTCGACGCCAAGCTGCGCGTGCAGATGCGCGCCGAGATCTGCAGATTGCAGCGCAAGTTCAGCACGACAACGATCTACGTCACCCACGATCAGGTCGAGGCGATGACCATGGGTGACCGCGTCGCCGTGCTCAACGGCGGGCAGATCGAACAGTGCGATCGGCCGCGCGATCTTTATGACCGCCCAGCGAACCTGTTCGTGGCCGCGTTCATCGGCTCGCCCTCGATGAACTTCTTTCCAGCAACGGTGGAACGCCGGGACGCGGGACTCGTTGCGGCCGTCGCCGAGGTTGTGATCCCGCTCGACCCGTCCATGTTGATCGACGACATCGGCGAGTGGGTCGGACGCATGATCACGGTCGGCGTCCGCGCCGAGGCGATCACCACGGTCCGGCCGAACGAATGGTCCCCGCGCCTCACCGGCATCGTCGAGTTCGTCGAGGAGCTCGGGTCCGAGGTGATCGTGCACGTGCGGGTCGCCGGACTCGGTTCGTCCCTCGAAATCGAGACGGCGCGCGCCGCTGCGAGCGACGACCGCGAGATTGCATCCAACATCAGCAACCTCATCACCAAGATGCCGGCGCATTCGTCGTGCCGACCGGGCGACACCGTGACGGTCTTCATCGATCCGGCGAATGTCCACTGCTTCGATCCAGCGGGACCCACGCTCCGTAAAGGGGCTCACCCGTGACGTCCGACTTCCCTACACTCGGCATCGGGGTCGACATCGGCGGTACGTCGACCAAGGCTGCGGTGATCGACGCGCTGGGCAATGTGATCGACTCGATCGTACTGCCCACCGAGCGCGGGGCGGAGGGCGTGGTGTCCACTGCATTGCGGGCGACACTTGCATTGACGAGCTCCTCGGCGATCTCGCTGAGTGACGTCGACGTCATCGGGATCGGCATTCCCGGCACAGTTGACCCGCAACGCGGCACGATTCGCTATGGGGTCAACGTCGGCATCGGCCATGACGACATCGATCTCGGCTCGCGCCTCACTGACGAGCTCGGCGTGGTGGTGCACGTCGAGAACGACGTCCGCGCGGCAGCGCTTGGCGCCGACTGGTACCTGTCGATCGAGCATGGCTCGGTCAACGATCTCGCCTACCTCAGCATCGGCACAGGCATCGCCGCCGGTTACGTCGAACGGGGTCAGTTGCGCCGCGGCAGTACCCTGGTGGCCGGTGAGATCGGGCACATTCCCATCGATCCACACGGACCTCGATGCGCGTGTGGCCAGATCGGTTGCATCGAAGCGATCTCATCGGGTTCGGCGATCGAACGCATGTGGCCAACGGAGGACGGGACCTCCGCCAGTGCGCTCTATCGTGCTGCGTCGAACGACGATGTCGCCGCGCACCGACTGTGGACCGGCGTCATCGGCGGTCTCAGTCGGGCGGTGCTGCTGCTCGCACTCACCTGGGACCCGGAAGTCATCGTCCTCAGCGGTGGGGTGGCGACGCTCGGCGACGCGTTGCTCGAGGCGATTTCCGAGCGACTCGCGGCCGATGGGCGACGCTCTGAGTTCCTCGGTTCGCTCGACCTCGGCGCACGCATGCGTGTGATCGATCCGTCAGTGCCGCTCGGCCCGATCGGTGCCGTCCGCGCTGCACACGCAGCCAACGTGATCCCGCCGGTGCCGCTGCCATGACCTCGCTCGCCGTCTGCGGCGGCGCGGTGTACATCGACGAGAGGTGCGTCGACGGGCACGTCGTCATTGATGGCACGCGAATCATGGCGGTCGGTTCGTCACCCACGGATCATTGTGAGCATGTCGTCGACGCGACCGACTGCTCGGTGCTGCCGGGCTTTGTTGATCTGCAGGTCAACGGCGCGGCCGGCGTCGACCTCACGACGCAACCGGAACGGGTCGGCGAGGTGGCGGCGTGCCTCGTGCAGTTCGGTGTCACGTCGTTCATGCCGACCGTGATCAGTTCGCCGGCGGCCGGCATGGCCGCCGCGATCGCTGCGATCCACGGGTGGTCCCACGAGGCGCAACCGGCGGCGCGGTCGCTCGGCGTGCACCTCGAGGGGCCATTCCTGAACCCGGCCCGAGCTGGCGCGCACCCCATGCGTCATCTGCGCCTACCGTCGCTCGCCGAGGTGCAGGGTTGGCACCGCGAGACCGGTGTCGCGATGGTCACCCTTGCACCTGAGCTTCCGGGCGCGCTCGACGTCATCGAACTGCTGGTCGCCAGCGGCGTCGCGGTCTGCGCAGGACATACCGCCGCCGATGCGGTGGAGATGACCGCAGCGGTCGCCGCCGGTGTCCGCGGAGTGACCCACTTGTTCAACGCCATGGGTCCGATGAGCGCCCGGATGCCCGGTCCAGGGGGTGCGACGCTTGCCCATCCGGAGCTGATCGCCGGGCTGATCGTTGACGGGCTCCATGTCGATCCGACCATGGTGCGTGTGGCGTGGCGCTCGCTCGGGCCCAGCAGGGTCGCCCTCGTCTCGGATGCGATCGCCGCGCTGGGACTGCCGCACGGCGCATACTCGATCGGCGATACCTCCGTCGTCGTCGACGGCACCGGAGCGCGCACCGCCGAGGGAGTGCTCGCCGGCAGTGTGTTGCGCCTCGACGAAGCGGTGCGCAACCTCATCGCGTTCACGGGATGCGGGTTGGCCGAGGCATCGCTGTCGGCGTCGACCACGCCGGCTCGGCTCGCCCAGCGGCATGACATCGGCCGACTGGCGTCTGGTTACGCGGCCGACATCGTGGTGCTCGACGGGAGCGGTCAGGTCGTGGTGACCATTGTGGACGGGCGCGTGGTCTTCGACCCACAGCAACGTTGCAGTCTGAAGGAGTCGACGTGGAGGTCGTGATCCGGCAGGATGCGACCGCAGTAGCGACATTCGTTGCCGACATCATCGAACGGCTCGTCTCCTCGCGGCCGGGTGCTGTCCTCGGTCTGGCGACTGGGAGTTCGCCACTCGGTGTCTACACCGAACTGGTCCGTCGGCATCGCGCCGGCACACTTGCGTTCGGGCGAGCCACGGTATTTCTTCTCGACGAGTACATCGGCCTTCCGCCCGGTCACCCGGCGTCGTATCGAACCTTCTTCGAGCAGAAGTTCTCCGGCTTGGTCGACATCGAGCCTGGGAACGTGCACGTTCCCGATGGAGCGGCGGCCGACGTCGACGCAGCATGTGCCGACTACGAGGCACAGATTCGCGCCGCGGGTGGAGTCGACCTCCAATTGCTCGGCATCGGGGCCGATGGCCACGTCGGATTCAACGAGCCGACCTCCTCGCTGGCTTCGCGGACACGGGTCAAGACCCTGACCGACGAGACTCGGAACGACAACGCTCGGTTCTTCAGCTCGGTCGATGACGTGCCTCGTCACGTTGTCACCCAAGGAATCGGCACGATCTTGGAGGCACGTCATCTTGTGTTGATCGGCCTTGGCGCCGCCAAGGCCGATCCGATCGCGCGGGCAGTGGAGGGACCAGTGACCTCGATGTGTCCCGCGTCAGTACTGCAGTTGCATCCTCACGCGACCGTGATCATCGACGAAGCCGCCGCAACGCGACTCACGCTCATCGACTACTACCGCGCCACGTTCGCCGCCAAGCCGCCGTGGCAGTCCACCTAGGCAACAGCAGGCTGGAACATCTCCGAGTTACTTGACGCCGGCGTCGGAGTTGACAGTGGTGGGTACCGGTTGCGATGAGGGATAGCTGCTGCACGCGGCCAAGGCCAGCGTTCCACACAGGGTCAGGCCGAGGCGGGCACGGCAAATTGCTCGGACCATGACGGTTTCCCCCTCAAAGGTGACGCGCCAGGCGGTCACCTCTTTCTGGCAGTCGCGATCACATTCGGAATCGCTCACAGAATGGTGACCATCCCCATCGGAACGGCATAGCCCACACCCGCAAGGAGGCCCGCTCCACATCGCATGCTCACAATCGCCGAGCGCGCTGCATAATGTCGATCACGATGGGCCGCCTCGACTCGCTGGATCTCAAACAACGCCTCGCCCGCAAGGAATACGAAGAGCGCCTCACCGCTGCTCAGCGTCGGTTGTTGCAACTTCGCCTTCACGCCGGTGGCCAGATGGGCTCGGGCGAACTCGGGCCCGGACTGCTGTTCGTGTTTGAAGGGAGCGACGCCGCCGGAAAGGGCGGCGCGATCAAGCGTCTCGTCGAGCCGCTCGACCCGCGGCACTATCAGGTGTCGTCATTCGCCAAGCCGACGTTCGACGAGAAGCGCCATCCGTTTCTGTGGCGCTTCTACCCGTACGTGCCGGGGCTCGGCGGGATGTCAGTGTTTGATCGCAGCTGGTATGGCCGCGTCCTCGTCGAGCGAATCGAGGGCTTCGCAACGACTGACCAGTGGAGCCGAGCGTACGAAGAGATCGTCCAATTCGAGCGCTCCAATGCGTTGGAGGGAGTGATCATCGTGAAGTGCTGGTTGCAGATCAGCGCTGAGGAGCAACTGCGGCGGTTCGAGGATCGTGAGCACGATCCGCTACGCCGTTGGAAGATCACCGAGGAAGACTGGCGCAACCGCACCAAGGCGAGCGAGTACTTGATCGCCGCCGAGGAGATGTTCGAGCGCACCGACCACGAGCTCGCACCATGGGACATCATCTCCGGAGAGAACAAGCGTCTCGCCCGAGTGCAGGTGCTGGAGATGGCAATCCATCGTGTCGAGCAGGGGATGGTCCGTTGGGGCACGCCCGTGCCGGCCGTCGGGTTCGGGGCGTAGTGCCGGTGTCTCAACCGTCGAGCGTCTTGCCCATCACGCACTCGTCGACCGGCCGATGCCATGTGGGCGAGAAGTGCGTCGGCGGTGATCGTTCGCTCCCCCGGTTCCCAAAGCAGAAACGTCGACTCCCGGTCGAGCAGCTCGAGCAGTTCGATGTACCCCGACGCATCGACATCTCGTATCCCACGAATCTCGATCGCCTTCATTGGGAGCGAGCGTAGGTGGCCACCAGACGCCGAGAGCTCTAGCTGACCCCTTGACAGACAATTCCCGGCAGGCACAGGCTTGGGCATCCCATCCGCGCTCTGACGCACGCCGACCGTCGTAGACGACTTCGTGCACCACCGGACCATGGTTGGGCCCCGGGGGTAACCAAAATCGAGGAACGGATGTGTCATGACGCACCGGAGCACCACAGGGCGACGGCCCATGGCGAGCACATTTTCAAGATTGACCAAGGTGTACGTGGTGCTCATCGCGCTCGTCGCTACAGGACTCGTGCTGCCGGCGGCCACGACCGCGGCCAATACGCCGGACCCCACCTCGGTCACCATCGCCGGGTCATTGCAGGTGGCGGCCGGCTGTCCGGTCGATTGGGACCCCACCTGCGCGGTCACCCACCTGACCTACGACGCAAACGACGATGTCTGGCAGGGCACGTTCGCGCTGCCAGCAGGGAGCTACGACTACAAGGCGGCACTCAACGACTCGTGGACAGAGAACTACGGTCTCAACGCCGTGTCGAACGGGAGCAACATTCCGCTGACCGTGCCATCGGCCGACAGCGTCAAGTTCTACTACGACCACAAATCGCACTGGATCACCGACAACAAGAGCTCGGTGATCGCCGTGGCACCGGGAAGCTTCCAGTCCGAGCTCGGCTGCGCCGCTGACTGGGACCCGACCTGCCTGCGGTCGTGGCTGCAGGACCCCGACGGTGACGGGATCTACACGTTCCAGACGACGGCGTTGCCGGCTGGCTCGTACGACACGAAGGTCGCGATCAATGAGAACTGGTCCGAGAACTACGGACAAGGTGGCGTGTTGGGCGGCTCGAACATCACGTTCAACGTGCCATTCGCCAACGCCCCGGTCACGTTCAGCTACGACTCCACATCGCACGTGCTCACGGTGAGCGTCGCCAACGCCGCCGGCACAGAATCCCACTTCGACCTGGCGCGCAAGGACTGTCTCGGCACTGCCCGCAACTCGACCTCCAAGGTCTGGTACACCATCGCCAACGGCGTCCTCAGCGACGTCTACTACCCGACCGTCGACAACACGAACGTCGAGACGCTGCAGTACGTCGTCACTGACGGCACGACGTTCACCGATCTCCAGACACGCGACATGGCCTACTCCGTCCAGGCGATCCCAGACACGGGTGGCATGGGCTGCAAGGTGACCGAGACAGCGAAGAGCGGCAAGTACAGAATCGAGACCGAGTACATCACCGATCCGGCGCACAACACCGTGCTGATGCGCGTCAGGTTCGTTCCGAAACAGGCGGGCTACCGGCTGTACCTTCGCTACGACCCGACGGTGAACGGAAACGGCGGCGGCGGTTCTGGAAACGGTGGGCCCGACTCGGCCACGGTCGACAGCTCGACCGGCCACCCCGTGCTCGTGGCCTCCGATACGAACACCGTGACGAACGCTGCCAATCGCGACTACGCGCAGCCGGTCTACACAGCGCTCGACGGCGCCCTCAGCGAGCCGACGAGTGGCTTCGTCGGCACCTCGAGCGACGGGCTCGTGCAGCTCGACGCATCGCACACCTTGACGCAGACGAGCAACGACGCACTCGGCGGGAACGTTGTCCAACTGGCGCGGCTGGCGTTCGGACCCGACGGCGGGGCTGTGGTCGCGCTCGGCTTCGGCGCCACTCAAGCGGAGGCGGTCGGCACCGCCGAAGGCTCGCTGAGCGCGTCGTTCAACAGGACGCTTGCCGCGTACAGGCAGGGGTGGCAGCGCTACGACAACTCATTGAACGACCCCAAAACGCAGAAGCTCGCCGGCCTCACGCCGTCACAGCGGAACCGCCTGGAGGACGAGTACTACACCAGTGCGAACGTGATCAAAGCGTCGGAGGACAAGACCTTCCCCGGGGCAATCGTGGCCAGCCTCGCCTCGCCGTGGGGCCAGGCGATCTCGGCCGGTGACCCGGCCAACACCTACTTCGGGTCCTATCGCGAGGTCTTCGGGCGCGACCTCTACGAAGCCTGGACGGGCCTCGTCGCTGACGGCGACCTCGCCACGGCGCGCGCCGCGACGCTCTTCCTCCTCCAGCACCAACAACTGGCAGACGGATCGATGCCGCGCAACAGCCTCGTCAACGGCAAGACCGCTCCTGATTCGTTCAACACGCAGCTCGACGAGACCGCCTACCCGATCCTGATGGCCCAGCAACTCGGGCTCACCGACGCAACGCTCTATGCCAGCCACATCAAACCGGCGGCGAACTTCTTGATCGCACATGGTCCGTCATTCGGTCCCGAGCGCTGGGAGGAACAGGGCGGCTACTCGCCATCGACGATCGCCGCCGAGATCGCCGGGCTCGTCGCCGCAGCCAGCCTGGCGCGGGTCAACGGCGACTCGGCCTCGGCTGCAGTGTGGCTCGGCGTCGCCGACGACTGGCAGCGCTCGATCAAGGGTTGGACCGTCACGACGAGCGGCCCACTCGCCTCGCACCCGTACTTCATCCGCCTCTCGAAGACTGGCGACCCCAACGCAGCGATCTCGTACAACGTCGGCAACGGAGGCCCGACGCTTGACCAGCGCGCAGTCATCGACGCCGGCTTCCTCGAATTGGTTCGGCTCGGAGAGCTCTCGGCGAATGACCCAGACATCGTCCAGTCGCTCCCGGTGGTCGATGCGACGATCCAGTCGTCGACACCGAACGGAGCCGGGTGGCACCGTTACAACGGCGACGGCTACGGCGATGGCGCCACCGACGGCCACCCGTGGGCGCCCAGCGGCCAAGGAACTGGGCACCTCTGGCCCGCACTCTCCGCCGAGCGCGGCGAGCAGAACCTCGCCACGGGAGACGCGGCCGGCGCGGCCGCGCTGCTCAAGAGCATGGGCGCATTCGCGTCCGGCGTCGGGCTGATCCCGGAGCAGAACTGGGAATCGACCGATGTGGCGCCGTCGCCATTCGGCACTGATCCGACGGTCGCCTCGATCGGCTTCACGAACGGCGGACCGGCCGGCTCGGCCGCGCCATTGACGTGGTCGGCCGCCTCGTTCGTGCGATTGGCGGGCGACCTCGCCGCTCGCCGCAACGTGGTGCAACCCGCGGTCACCAGGTCGCGTTACGTCACCCACACACAGGGAACAACCACACTGACGGTCACCAGCCCTGCGGACCAGTCGTCCGTGCCAGGCTCGCCGGTCACGGTGGCGGGCACCAGTGCCCCTGGCAACCGGATCTACGTCTCGGCGACGAACGTCGACGCCAACTCGGTGACGACGCTCGCTACGACCACCGCCGGCCCGAGTGGCTCGTACACCGTCGACGTCGCCATCACAGGCGGCACCAACGTGATCAATGTCGTCGCCGTCAGCGCGAACGGTGGGACGGCGCATGCGACGCGATCTGTTGTCTTCGACTTCGTGCCGGGCAACGTGGTGCTGGATGTGGCCGACCCGAATGGCGACGACAACGGCCCCGGCAACTACGCCTATCCGACCAACGGCGCCTTCCAACCCGGCGCGTACGACATTCAGCAGTTCCAGGTCTTCGACGCCGGTACCGACGTCATCTTCCGGCTGAAGACGAGGGATCTGACGCCGACGTTCGGCAGCCCGCTCGGCGCGCAACTCGTCGACGTATACGTGCACGATCCGACGGCCACCACGACCTCGACCACCGCATCCAACGCGACACGCAACTTCACCATCGCCGCACCGTTTGCGTGGAGCCAACTGATCCAGGTGCAGGGCTTCGGTCAGCGGTACATCGATGCGAACGGAGCAACGCTCGGCACGGTGGCGATCAGCGCCAACTCGATTTCGCACTACATCACCGTCCGAGTCCCGAAAGCGTCGCTCGGAACACCCGGTCCCGGGTGGGGCTTCACGGTCGTGTTGGCCGGCCAAGACGGCTTCAGCTCTGACCAGGCCAGAGGCTTCCAGCCGACGCCGCAGGACTTCCAGTTCGGCGTTTGCGCCGCGGCCATCGCCGACCCACACTGCACCACCAGCCCAAGCCTCGTCCCGAAGGCGATGGACGTGATCACTGGGCCAGGCGTGACGCAGTCGGATGAACTGGACTACACGCTTCACAACCCAGTCGTCCTCAGTGGCGTGACCATCACCTGAGGCAGGCCGAGACATCGACGAGTGGACGTGAAGGCGGATCCGATGGTCTCGTCATCGGCACTGACCTGTCCGCGGACACCGGCACGTTGAGCAGGCGTTTCGTGAGGTGACGGCACTCGTACCCGGCACCTCTACCGTGTCATGGGCTCTAACGCAATCGGGCGAAATGTAGTTACACCTGTTTGATCAGAGATGGCCGATGGATGACCGGGACAGAACGAACTCCTCGTGCCTCTCACCGACGTGACCTTCGGAATCGCATGACCTTCAACGAGCCGCGAACGCGTTCCACATGAAGACGAACGCAAAACACGCCAGCCCCGCGGAGACGAGATTGTCCTTGCCCGGAAGGAACTTCGTCGCCCCAAGTACAAAGAGCACGACCGCGACAAGAAAGAAGATTCCCTGGACCGTCGGACTCATCGTGCTAATCGAAAGCATGGTCGCCCCCCTCACTCATCAAGACTCGCGGGAGCATACGCCCCTCGACGGGCGCACGACCGCAACGACGTAACCGACGTCTCCGGATAACGCTGCGAGCGTCCCACTGAGCGGAGCCTTGCTTGCCCTGTCAGCGCACTCGGCGGCGCTGTGTCGTGGCGAGCATCAGCCCGCCGAGGATGACCGCGAGGAGTGCGGTCATGGGGATGGCGAGATGTATGCCGGTAACCGGCAGCGGCGTCGTGGTCGCGCCCCCCGCCCCGGTTGCCGCATTCACGGTGGTGGTAGTCGCCGGTGTTGCGGCGGTGCAGCTCGGCCGGTTCATCTGGTTGCTGTCGAGGGTGACCGCACCGTTGCGAGCGAGCAGCCTTCCGAACACGACCGCTCCGGTGGCCGCGGTGACCGAGGTCAACGCCAACACAGTGCCGACAAAGACCGAACTCGTGCCGAGCGTCGCGGAACTGGTGACTTGCCAGAACACGTTGCACGCGTTACCGCCGTTGATCATCATGACTCTGCTTGACGAGGCTGTGATCAGCGTGCTCGCGCTCTGAAACACAAACACGGCCTGTGGGTCGCCCTGAGCGTCGAGAGTGAGCGTCCCGGTCAGGCCGAGGGTCCCGCCCGTGTACACGCCGGGCAAGAGTTTCTGGCCGCCGAGATCCGCGCTGACAGTGGCCGAGGTTGACCGTCCTGCGGCGTCGTTGTACGCCGTTGTGACATCGGCTTGAGCTTGGAGCGCGACGGCGTCCGCGGCGTGGATGGTTCCATTGACCGTGCCTGGCGGGAAGCCCGTCACGGCGCTGCCGGGACTCAACCCGATGCCGCCGGTAATCACCGATGGGCCGGTGTTCGTGACGGTTTGGCCGGCGAGAACAGCGAAGCTGGCGGCAGTACCGAGACCAACCGGTGCTTGCGCCGCGTCGGCTTGGATGCCGCCGACCCCGCTGACAGCCACCCCAAGCGTGATCGCGAGCAAAATGCCGGGGAGTCGCCGAACAGTGGTCATGTTCGTGCCATACCCAATTTCGCTGCCGTCCAAACAACGGCCGCTACGGCCCATCAAGGTCAACTGAATCCCAGTAGTCGATTTCGCCCTCATCCGGCGGGGAAGACACTTTCGCCGGTGTCAACAATTGGTACTTCCGGGCCAGGTCCCACCTTGAGATTGTTCACCTGCTCGCAGATGTTCACCGACGGGTAAGGCCACTCACGACCTCATGGCGCGAGTTTGCGACGCAGGAGCTAATTCTTCGTTGAGCGGCCACGGATTCGACGTGGACGACCCGGACCCTCAGGTAGGTGTATTCGGCACGTCGGGGTCGATGTTGTCGGCGCGGACATTGAGATCCGCGGCAACTTCGCGTTTGACGGCCGCAGCGTTTCTCTGTTGTTCGGCCACCACCAGGTCCTCCTTGGCCTTCGCAGTCATGGCGTTCGCCTGGGTCTCCTGCCGCGTGGCGGCGATCTGACTGGCCTTGGCCTCATCACGATGTTCTTGAGCCTGGTTGCGCAGCCCTGCGGCCTGCTGATTCGCTCGGCGCTTCATCAGGACGGCAGCGATGGCCACGACAATGACAACAATGACGACTATCACAAGAATCTTCATGCCGTATCGATACCCGATCCCACCTGGCACTAACCCTTCGGACTTCGACCGACCGAGTTCTCGTCAGCCCTTCGAGGTCACGGCCACGGTGTACGACCAGAGTTCGGCCTGGATCGGCATCGGTGGTCGGCTGTCGCCACCCTCGCCGCGATGACCGTGAGCGAAGGAAGGCGATGAGTGCCATGCTTCGAATGAGGCGTCATCTTGCCATCGGGTGACTACGAGCCACGTCGTGCGCTCGTCGGACGGCTGGAGCAGTTCGAACCCCTCGAAACCCTTCTGATCGTCAACGGCGCCGAGTCGAGCGGCAAAGCGACGAGCCACCTCCTCACCCATCTCGGCGGGCACGGTGAGGGCGTTGATCTTGATGACGGTCATACACCCCAGCATGCCAGCCACAACGAGCGGGGACAGGGAGCGAGCAATGTACTGGGCGCTGCGCGCCGACGCCGTCGCCAGTGGGATCAAGCCCGGTACGTCTCTAGCCGGTGGCGAGTTGGTTTGGCAGAACGCGGGAGCGAACGCCACTATTGCCCAAGCCTGGGCAACGCTGGCGCTGTCCGCACCGAATGACTAGATCAGTGCGCCTTGATGCCCGATGAGGCTCAGCCACGGATGGTTGACGTTGCCGAGATGACGGCAAGGACGACCAGGACGACGCCGGTCATCTGACGCACCCGACGCACCGAGACCCGCCGCATCAGCCCCTGGCCGCTCACCACTGCGAGACCGGCGACCGCCCACAACGCTGCCGTGGCCCCGACCGCGACGCTGATCGCGGAGTGATAGTGGGCTGCCAGGTTGGCGGTGAGAATCTGCGTCAGATCACCCCACTCGGCAATGAAGATAACAGCGAACGCCGTACCTGCGATCCGGCGATCGGAGCGCGCCTCGCGTTCCACCAACGCTTCCTCGTCCTCGGTCCGGGCCTCTACGAATGCCAACACGGCCCCGGCGGCGAACAGCACCGTCACGAACGCCTCGACTGCACGATGAGGCAGCAGATGGAACAGGCCCGCGCCGATCGTTGTCGCAATCGCGACATGGAGCGCGAAGGCTGCCGCAGCACCGAGCCACACCAACGCCGGGTTGCCCCGCGAGGCGAGCACCAGCGACGCGAACATCGTCTTGTCCGGGAGTTCGCCAACGAATATCACGGGGAATACTGCGAGCACGATGGCGAGATGCATGGGTGTCTCCTTCTTCAGCCCGGAGACGACGCATGAAACGCTGCGACCTCGACCGGGCAACGTCAATAGCGGTGCCGGTCGAAGGTCTTGCTCACCTGCCGCAGCAGGCCCGGGGACCGGGACTCATCGTCCAGCATGTCGATCATCCGGCAGACGGAGCTACTCCCCTTCGCCGTCAAGCAGCCTACTCCCCATGCCGAGCCAACGCGATTCCCCGGTACACGCTCTGGCGCTCGTTATCCAGCTCGCGTTGGGCAGTTCTCCAGGCGGCGAATGCTGAGTCGGACGACCCGAGCATCTCTCGAACGACGAACGTGGGTCTACGATGTTGTGGCGTGAGCGCCGTCGCAGAGGATGCCGCATGAGAGACATCGTCGTGCAGTACGTGGCGGACTGTCCGAACCTCTCCGTCGTGCTCGATCGCCTGGCGCAGGCCGGGGAAACAGAAGCCGCGATCACGCTCTACGAGGTGAGGCCCGACGAGCCGACTGCGGATGGATTTGCCGGTTCACCAACGGTCTTGATCGACGGCCTCAACCCGCTGGGGCCGACAGGATCCTTGAACGGGTCATCGATCTTGTACTCGGCAGCAATGAACCGGCCGAACGCCTTGAGGCTGCGGCTCAGCATGTAGCCCTGCCACTTCGAGGCCCCAGCAACCTCGACCAGATGCCTGCGCGCACCCTGCATGGTAAGTCTCCCCACACCCTCGGTCTCGCACCACGATCGGTGCTTGTTGAGGCAGGCGAGGTAGCCGCGCACCGTCACTTCGGCCTGGTCAGCCAGCATCCACTCGTCAACGAACCCGCTCAGGTCGCCGTCCACTATCTCCATAACAACACTCCTCATGGTAGGTGTCCGGAGCGAATCCGGACACGTTCTGTTGAGCGTTGGAGCATGTCGAAACACCTGATCACAGCGTGTTTCGGTGGGCGTGACGGGACTCGAACCCGGGACCTCTACCGTGTCATGGTAGCGCTCTAACCAACTGAGCTACACGCCCGTGTAGGACGCAGAGACTAGCAGTCACCGCAGCCGGTGGGACACTTCGTTTGCCAGCAAACGGCCTCTACGGGTCAGCCGCACGCGCTGCCCGTCAGTGACGACGAGACCGTCGAGCTCGTCCGCATCGAGGGCCTCGGCCGGCACACCGTCGCTCATCCTCAACGCCAGTTGCAGGCCTTCGAGGCGACGGGTCTCGTCATCGAGCGTCTCGCCGGCAGCCTCGGTCGACTCGCCGGCGCGCACAGCATCGAGGTAGCGCTCGGGCGTGCGAACGTTCCACCATCGGTGGCCGTCGAGATGCGAATGTGCTGCAGAACCGAAGCCGAGGTAGTTGCCTTGCTGCCAGTACAGCACGTTGTGACGGCATTCATGACCGGGCGCGGCCCAGTTGCTGACTTCATAGTTGGCCAAGCCGGCAGCGGCCAGCAGGTCGTCGGCGAGCTCGTACTTGTCGGCGAGATCGTCGTCGTCGGGGTGACGTGACGGGTCCTCGGCCAACGGCGTGCCCGGCTCGATCGTCAATGCGTATGCCGACACGTGCGGAGGACGCAGTGCGAGCACACCCTGCAACGTTGCCTGCCAATCATCGAGCGACTCACCCGAGCCGCCGTAGATGATGTCGACGTTGAACGTAGCGATGCCGGCCTCTCGTATGGCCGCGACGGCACGCTCGACGTTGGCCGGCACGTGCGTGCGGCCGAGCGCGGCGAGCACCGACGGCACCATCGATTGCACACCGAGGCTGATCCTGTTCACGCCGGCCGCGGCGTAGGTCTGCATCATCGCGGTGGTCACGTCGTCGGGGTTGCATTCCACCGTTACTTCCGCGCCGGGACTCAACGGCACCGCGGCCAACACCTTCGCCAGGTCGTCAGCGGGCACCCGGGTCGGCGTCCCCCCGCCGATGAACACACTCGACACCGGAGCCAGCGCGGCGCGTTCGATGTCGAGACGCAACGCGTCGAGGTAGTCGTCGATCAGGTGGTCACGGTCGGTCCACGTGGCAAAGGCGCAGTAGTCGCAACGATGCCGACAGAACGGGATGTGGATGTAGACGCCAAACGGCCCAGTCACTACAACGGACGGTACAGCAGGTCGAGCGCATCGAGACGCTGACCAACCTGGTCGACCGGCACATCGAGCATCGCCGAGATTGCCCGAGTGTCGTCGCCACGAACCGTGATGACCTTGCCGTTGAAGTCTTGACGCTGTACCTGGATCATCTTCAAGAAGCGGATCAACATCTCGAACGGCTGGCCGCGCAACTGGCTGAGCTTGAGCAGGTCGACGGCGAGCTTCTTGCCGGCGGTGTCACCCTCCGCAGGCGCGGTGATGTCTTCACGGGGAAGGAGTTGGTCGACCGGCACGCTGTAGAACTTGGCCAACCGTTCGAGGCGGGGCACCGAGATCGCCCGTTCGCCGCGCTCGTATGCACCCAGCACCGAGGCCTTGAACTCTTCGCCCGAGGTCGCCTCGACCTCTTGCAACGACAAGCGCTTCTGCCGGCGGATGACCCGCAGACGTTCGCCTACCTTGCGACTGTATGGGGATGCTGTTGCATCATCTTCGTCAAACTCGCGCATTGGCCCCGCTCTCCTCCGCTAAATGCCCGCCTAAGCCACGACTTACTTCGGCAACTTTGCCAGACTTATTGAGAAAATACAACTCTCCGTGAGAAATCAGTGCGATTCGTTACGGAGCGTCAGCATAACAACCGCGACCAGCGCCGCCGTCTCCACGCGGAGTATTTGCCCCGACAACGACACCCGACGGGCGACGAGCGCGAGCTCCTCCGGGGTGAAGCCGCCCTCAGGACCGACGAGCACCGCGTCGACTCCGGCCAGGTCATCGGCACCATTCGGGTCGGCGATGGCGCAACACGTGTTGCGTTCGGCTTCGGCGATCGGCACGATCTCGAGTACCTCGGGGAGCCACAGCCGCCGCGATTGCATCGCCGCTTCACGGGCGATCCGCCGCAGACGCTCGACCTGCCGGTGCCCGCGTTCTTCGTCCCAATGGACGACCGACCGAGCGCAATCGATGAAACCGATCGAGGTCGCGCCGACCTCGGTCAGCTTCTGGACCATCCACTCGGCCCGGTCGCCCTTCGGCACGGCACTGAAAACAGCGGCCCGGCGCGGCGGTGGTTCAACGACCGGATCTGATTCGACGCGGAGACCACTGGCGTCCAATCTCGCGATCACCCAGCGACCGGCGCCGTCTGCGACGGTGATGACGTCGGAGTCGCGGATGCGGAGCACTCGGCGCAAGTGGTGATCATCATCAACACTGAGTTGCGGAGCTGCGAGTGTTTCGACGAAGACGTGGGCCGCCGAACCGCGCAGGACCGGGTTCACGAGAAGGCGGATTTGATGCGCGAGAACAAGCCGTGTTCGCCGCTGCCTACTGCCTCGCCACGCGACTGCGCGTACTTCGTCAACAGATCCGTCTCGAACTCGGTGAGCTTGGTGGGGATCTGAACGTTGACGCGGACCCGCATGTCGCCGCGGCCCCGACCATGCAGTCGGTGTGCACCTCGTTGACGGAACACGAACTCTTTGCCGGGCTGCGTGCCCGCCGGCACCGTGATCTCCTCTTCGCCATCGAGCGTCGGGAGCATGATCTTGGTACCGAGCGCGGCCTGAACCATCGAGATGGGAAGATCGGCAACGAGGTCGTCGCCATCCCGGGTGAACGTCTCGTGCGCGGCGACTCGAGTGTGGACGTAGAGATCGCCGGCGCCACCGCCCCGCGGGCCGACAGCACCGCGGCCGGTGAGCCGTAACGTGGAGCCCGTGTCGACACCCGCCGGCACGTCGACTTGATAGGTCTTCTCGGTGATGACTCGACCGTCGCCCTTGCAGCTCGGGCACGGCGTGACGATGACCTGGCCGAGCCCACCACAGCGCGGACAGGCGCTGGAGGTGACCATCTGTCCGAGCAAGCTCTGGCGCACGCGCTGCACTTGGCCGCGCCCGTTGCATTCGGAGCAGGTGACCGGCTGCGTGCCGGAGCCGGTGCCTGAGCCGCCGCACTCCTCGCAACGAAGCGCGGTGCGAACCTCGACCGGCACTGTGGCGCCGAACACGGCTTGGGAGAACGTGATGTCGGCAACGACTTCGAGATCTTGCCCGCGTGGCGGACCGGCCGGACCACCGCGGGCTCCCCCGCCGAATGGACCTCCCCCGCCACCGAAGAAGGCGTCGAACAGATCCCCGAACCCGCCGCCGGTGAACATGTCGCCGATGTTCGGCCCGCTGGCAGCCGAGCCGACGCCGGCCTCGCCGAAGCGGTCGTACCGAGCACGGGCGTCGGCATCGCTGAGCACCTCGTACGCCTGGGCAACCTGCTTGAACCGCTCCTCAGCCGGTGCGTCACCGGGATTGGCGTCGGGGTGAAGCTCACGCGCCTTCTTGCGGTACGCCTTCTTGATCTCTTCGGCAGTGGCGGTACGCGACACGCCGAGCAGCTCGTAGTAGTCGGCCACTATGCCGCACCTTCCCCGAGTCGCCTCGCAAGTCGTTCGCTGACTACGTCGACCGTTGCCAGTGCCTGCGGATAGTCCATGCGCGTCGGGCCCAGAATGCCGATCGTGCCGACCTGATCACCGTCGACCATCACCGGGGCGACGACAACCGAGCAGGCGACGAGTGGCTCGACACCGTGCTCGGCGCCGATGGCGACCGTGAGCCCGCGATTGAGGACGTCGCGAACAAGTGACACCACGACGTATTGCTGTTCGAGCGTACGCAGCACGTTGCGGACGGTGTCGACCGCGTCGAACGCTCGGGCCATCGACGAAGCCCCCCCGACGAAGACCGACTCGTCGCTGCTGCCCTTGCGCAACGCCTCGAAGCCCACCGAGCACAACAGATCAACCGCTGCATCGCCCGATGACCGCTTCAGGTCGGCAGCGTCGAGCGAGTGGCCGATCATCACCGTCTGCAAATGGGCGGAGGCCGCCGACAGGCGTAGCTCGGAGGTATCGCCGTCGAGCTCCATCGTCTGGTTGTCGATCGTGCCGTTGCTGAAGACCGCGACCACCAGCGCCACTCGTGACGACAGGCCAACGATCTGCACCGATCGAACGGTCGCGGTCTCGGCCCGCGGACCGACAACGACTGCGGCGTGCTGCGTGACTTGGGCGAGCAGGTTGGTGGTTTGGTGAAGCAGCTCTTCGAGCCGGCCGTGGGCGCCGTCGAAGAACGTGCCGACCCGCTGCGACGCGGCCGAATCGAGACGGCCGGGCGTGGTCATGTGGTCGACGAAAAAGCGATAGCCCTTGTCGGTCGGGACCCGCCCTGCAGAGGTGTGCGGCTGGGCCAGATACCCCTCCTGCTCGAGTACCGCCATCTCGTTGCGAACCGTCGCCGAACTGACCCGCACGCCGGGCGCGTCGGCGATGTGCGTCGAACCCACCGGTTGCGCCGTGGAGATGTACTCCTGCACGATCGCTCGGAGAATGGAGGTCTTTCGTTCGTCGAGCATCTGGCACTCCAGGCTAGCGAGCGCCAGGGGTAACAAGCCTGTACCGGCGCAGAGCCTCGGTGCGCTCGACGGCCGCGCAGCGCGTCTTGGCGGGCAGTCTCGCCTACGGTGTGCACCCGTGTCAGATCCCGCAGTTGCCGGCCCGACGATGATCCTGTTGGTACGTCACGGCGCGACCGACTGGTCGGAGAGTGGGCAGCACACCGGGCGCACTGACGTGCCGTTGAACGAAAAAGGTCTGCGTCAGGCCGACCGCCTGCCACCGATACTGGCGACGCTGTCGGAGGGTGCCCTCCCCCTCGTCTTCACCAGTCCATTGCAGCGGGCGTCCGAGACTGCCCGTCGAGGCGTGCCCGGTGTGGAGGCAACGGTCGTCGACGCGCTCGTCGAGTACGACTATGGCGCCTACGAGGGGTTGACCTCGGCCGAGATCGACGAGCAGCACCCCGGTTGGGAACTGTTCGCCGACGGCTGCCCAGGGGGCGAGAGCCTCCATCAGGTCGTCGCCCGGTGTCAGGCCTTCATAGCCAAGCTCGAGCGAACCGCAGTCGGCCGCACTGCGATCGTCTTCACCCACGGCCATCTCAGCCGAATCCTGACCACGCAACTAGTCGGACTGCGCGCCGAGGCCGGAGCCGTCTTGCAGAACGACACCGCCTCCGTAGGGATCATCGCCGACAAGCGCGGGCACTACGTGATCACTGGTTGGAACATTCGCGCCGATTGACCGGCGACGAACGGCGACGCCGACTGCCACGCACAACAACGTGATGACGCTGCCGTAGCCGAGGCTCCATTCGGCGCCGACATGATCGGCGATCCATCCCGTGATCGGCGCACCGATCGGCGACGTGCCGAGGAACGCGACTGCACCGAGGGCCAAGAGCCGCCCGCGCATGTCGGGCGGGCTCTCCTGCTGGCTGATCGCGTTCAACGCGGCGATGAAGGCCGCGCCCCCGGCGCCGAGCGGAATGCTGACGAGGTAGGCGACCCAGATCGACGGTGCCCAGGCGACGCCGAACCCACTGAGACCGAGCACGACCGCCGCGCCGAAGAACCACGCCGAGTCCACCCGGGCCCGAGCGGCCGTCATCAGTGACCCGATCAAGCTACCGATGCTGGTCACCGCCAACAGCCAGCCGAACAGGTCGCGATTGCCGAAACGTTGGTCTGCCAGCTTCAACAGTGAGACGCCGTAGTTGAACGCGAAGGTGCCGACGACGGTGAAAACCAGAAACACCACGAGCAGGCGGCGGCTGCGGCGCACGAATCGCAACGCCTCGCGAACCGGCTGACCACCCGCTGACGCCGGTGGAGACGGATAGAGCTGCGTCGTGTCGATTCGCCAGATCGGCCACAGGATCGCCGCGAACGAAACGCCGTTGACGATGAACAGCCAACCCGGCTCCATCCAGCGAAGCATCAATGCAGCCAGCGCCGGGCCGAAGATGCGCGAGCCGGTCATCACTGCCGTGTTCAACGAGACGACGTTGGAGATGTGGCGCGGCTCGACGAGTTCGATCACGAACCCGCGGCGCGCCGGGTTGTCGATGGCTGCGACCACGCCGAGTGCCACCGACACCAAGTAGATCACCGGCAACGAGGCCAAGCCGGCCAGCGCGAGGAACCCGAGCACGAAAGCGAGGACCGCCTGGCCCGCCTGAGTGAACAACGTCATCTTGCGCTTGTCGACGCGGTCGGCGACCGCGCCGGCCCAGACCCCCAGCACGAGCATCGGAAGGAACTGGCACAGCAACGTGAAACCGACATCGGTGGCCTTGCCCGTCTGCCGGTACACCATCAACGAGATGGCGGTCATCTGGATCCAGCTGCCGATGTTGCTGACGCTGAGACCGAGGAAGAACAGGCGTGCGTTTCGATGTTCCAGCGAGCGAAACATCTGCGACTGAGCCATCGCCGTCATTTCTACCGTCATCGTCGCGAAGTCGAGCAGTCGGCGGCGGTCGGGAGGTGGGTGGTACTGTTCGACTCGTGTTCGTTGCCGTGCGCGGCCGAAGTGTTGTGCTCGTTGCGATCGTCTTGATCCTGGCGGCGTGTTCGGCATCCTCCCCCCCCAAAGCCGGAGCCCGCGCCGGCGCGGTGTACGACTCGATCGTGCGTTGGTTCGCTCAGAAGGACTCGACCGACCCGGATCCGCTTCCGGTGTACATCGAACCACGAGGCGAGGGGGTGTCGATCCAGCTCGACGTGCAAGCTCAACTGGTGAAGTCGACGAAAGATGTCGCAACAGTGCGGTTCATCGACACACGCGACGAAGCGTTGATCACCAAGGCCGACGGCACGGTGGTCGTGGCCAACGACGGCATCTTGTTGCGGCTCGCCCCCGTGGTCGAGCAGGGCAACAAGGTTCAGCTCGACGTCGATCTCCACGACCACGACGAAGTGTTCACGACCATGCAGTTCAATCTCACGCTGGTCGACGGGAAATGGGTCATCGACAAGCCGCCGGTGGATCTGCCGGCGGGCTAGCTGTGGCTCGTCGGTTCGCCGACGTGTAGCAACCTCTCGGCGATCAAGGCCGCGGCGGCGTTGATGACGGCAAGTGAGTCCGCGGCCGCGGGCGGGCGGGTACCGGCGACGACACCGTCGACGACCTCGCTGAGCGAATCCCACGCGGCCTGCGTGGTCGAGCCCGGAGCGACGACGGTGCGAGCGACGAGGGCCTGCACCGCGCTGGCTGCGACAACGACTGACACGTCGTGGTCACCCTGTTCAGCGACCCGTATCGCCTCGGCGAGGAGCGCCAGAGGGAGGGCGCGGTTGCCGGCGTGCGGCCGCTGACCGAGGAGCCAACGCCCGGCTTCGTGCCGCAACGACAGTCGAACCTCGGATGCATACGTGATGCCACCGAGGATCAGAACTGCGCCCACTGTGGCAAAGCCGACGCGGGGTCCCGGGTAGACCAACACGGCGACCGCCGCGCCGGTGACGTTGGCCAGTTGGAAGACCAACTCGTTGCGCGAGATCACTCGGCCACGCATCATGTGGGGGACGTCGCCGTACAACGCATCCATCGCTCGGGCCGCCACGCTGCCGCCGAGTCCGATGGTCAGCGCGATCGCGACGATGCTGAAGCTCCCGATCGTCAGCACGCCGAACGCCGTCATCGCCCCGGGAACCACCAGGCTGAGGAGAAGGATCCCGTCCGTCGAGAACGCGCGATGCAGCCGCGGCGTCACCATCGTGCCGAGGAACGTGCCCACGCCGGCCGCGACGAGGGCCGCGATGAAGATCCACTTGTCCCCTCCACCGCGTTTGATCGAGAGTGCCAGCAGGAACGTCAGCGCGCCCTCAGCGGCTCTGATCGTGGCGACAGCCGGCGCCGCACGGCGGACGTCAACAGGTGTCTCGACACGGATCACCGCGCTCTCCACACGGGTCTCGACCGCACTCGCGGCGATTCGCCAGGCGAGCAGGCCGGCGCACACGAAGAACGCTGCTGCGACCACCGGTAGCCATCTCACACCGACCAAGGCGATGAGGCCGCCGCCCACGGCCGTACCAACACCCCCTGCGATCGTTCCGGTTCGCGCCAGGTGACCGCTTGCCGCGGCGAGCTCGGCTCGCTCCGGTGCGAGCTGAGCGACCAGCGCGGTCTTCGCCAGCGAGTACGCCTTGCGCGCCAGCAAGATCCCGAAGACCAACGGGTAGAACGCCAGCGACAGCAGCGAACTGGCCAGCAGCAGTGCAAAAACCACACGAGCGGCGAGTGAAGAGACCAGCACGAAGCGGGCCCCGGCCCGGATTCGGTCGAGCGCCGGGCCGACCACCTGGGCGACGACAGCGAGGGGTGCTGCGGTCAGCAACAGGTACAGGAGGATGCGAGTGCGCGACGCCTCGAGCGACACGCTGAAGAACAGCGAGCCGATGAGCGACAGCGTGATCAGCGCGTCGGCGAAGTCGTCGACCGCGTGAACGATCGTGAGCCTTCGAATGCTGCGGGGGCCGACGACGGTAGCCGTCAGCCGCGACCACATGGCCGGACCCAAAGAGTGCCCGTCAGCCGATGCTCGTGCCACTGAATGGAGTATCGCAGACCGGCGCGAGGCACGGTCGTATGGCCCTCAGTCGTCGAGCTTGAGGGCAGAGATGAAAACGTCGCCGGGCACCTCGACGCGCCCGATCGACTTCATTCTCTTCTTACCTTCCTTCTGCTTCTCGAGCAACTTGCGCTTGCGGGTGATGTCTCCCCCGTAACACTTGGCCAGCACGTCCTTGCGCTTGGCCTTGACGGTCTCGCGAGCGATGACCTTTCCCCCGATCGCGGCTTGAATCGGCACGTCGAACATCTGCCGCGGGATCAGCTCCTTCAGCTTCTCGCACATCCGGTTGCCATAGGCGAACGCCTTGTCGCGGTGCACGATCGTCGAGAACGCATCGGCAGGCTGCCCGTTGAGCAACAGGTCGACGCGCACGAGCTGGCTGCGCTGGTACCCGCTGAGCTCGTAGTCGAGGCTGGCGTACCCCTGTGTGCGGCTCTTCATCTGATCGAAGAAGTCGACGACGACCTCGGCCAGCGGGATCTGGTAATGCAGTTCGACCCGCTCGGGCGAGAGGTATTCGAGCTTCGAGAGCTCGCCACGGCGCGTCTGGCACAGGTCCATGAGCGTGCCGGTGTAGTCCTTCGGCGTGATGATGCTGACTCGGAAGAACGGCTCCTCGATGTAGTCGATGTTCTGCGTCGGGGGCAGATCGGCGGGATTGTCGACGAACACGACCTCACCATTGGTCTTGCGCACCCGATACTCGACGCTGGGCGCAGTGGCGATCAGGGCGAGGTTGAACTCGCGCTCCAACCGCTCCTTGACGATCTCCATGTGCAGCAGACCGAGGAAACCGCAGCGGAACCCGAACCCCAGCGCCCCCGATGACTCGGGCGCGTACGAAATCGAGGCGTCGTTGAGCCTCAGCTTCTCGAGGCTCTCGCGCAACGTCTCGAAGTCGTCGCCATCGATCGGGAACAGCCCGCAGAAGACCATCGGCTTCGGATCGCGGTAGCCGTGCAGGGCCGTTGTCGCGCCATGGACGAACGTCGTGACCGTCTCACCGCTGCGGGCATGACCGACCTCTTTGATGCCGGCGATCAGGTAGCCAACCTCGCCAGGGCCGAGCTCGGGTACCGGTGTGGGCACAGGTCGGCGAACACCGATCTCGATCGCTTCTTGGCGCGTGCCGGCCTGCATGAACAGCAAGTCCGCACCAGTGGTGAGCCGGCCGTTCATCACCCGCACCGAGCTGACGACGCCGCGGTACTGGTCGTATTGGCTGTCGAAGATCAATGCCTGCAGCGGCGCGTCGGGATCGCCCTTGGGTGCCGGGATGCGCTGGCAGATGGCATCGAGCAGCTTGTCGACACCTTCCCCGGTCTTGGCCGAGATGCGCAGGATGTCTTCTGCGCGGATGCCGAGGACGGTCTCGATCTCCATCGCGTACCTGTCGGGGTCGGCGGCAGGAAGGTCGATCTTGTTCAGCGCGGCGACGATCTCGAGGTCGTGTTCCATGGCCAGGTAGCAATTGGCCAGAGTTTGGGCCTCGATCCCCTGGGCGGCATCCACGACCAGCACGACGCCCTCGCAGGCCGCCAGACTTCGGCTGACTTCGTAGCCGAAGTCGACATGACCTGGCGTATCGATCAGGTGCAGGGTGTAGCCCTTCCAATCGACGCGCACGTTCTGGGCCTTGATGGTGATGCCCCGCTCACGCTCCAGGTCCATGGTGTCGAGGTACTGCGAACGCATGTCGCGGGCATCGACAGCGTTGGTGAGCTCCAGAATGCGGTCGCTGAGTGTGCTCTTGCCGTGGTCGATGTGGGCAATGATCGAGAAGTTGCGAATGCGTGAGAGGTCCATGTCCGGTCGCTAGATGCTACCGGCGACTGTTGTGACGTGGTTGGAGCGCTGCAGCGGCGCTGTTAGCCTTGCCAAGCTCATCCAACCCGAGCCGAACCCGCGCCGAATCCCGCGAAAGAGTCTGCAACGTGGCGAACATCAAGAGTCAGAAGAAGCGAATCCTCACCAACGCCAAGGCGGCCGAGCGCAACAAGGCCGTCAAGAGCGAGCTGAAGACGCGCAGCAAGAACGCCGTCAATGCGATCGGTACCGCTTCGGGCGAGGAGTCGCTGCGGCTCGCCGTCAAGCGCCTTGACATGGCCGCCGCAAAGCGTGTCATCCACAAGAACCAGGCTGCTCGTCGCAAGAGCCGGTTGATGAAGAAGATCAACACTGCCGGCTGATCGCCCGCAGTTGTAGACAACTTCAGGCGCGGCGAGCCCCCACGCCGAGACGGCTCAATCGAGCCACCAGCACCTCCATGACCAGCTCATCGGGCCATTCCTTGGCACCGCGCAGATCGAGGTCGGCTTGGGCCAGCAGTCCGATGGCTCGCACGACTCCGCCATTGCCGAGCTTGCGGTACTGATCGAGCGCCTTGCGGGCCGGGAAGCCTGGCTTGATGCCGAGCACGGCAGCGGCCGACGATTCGTCACGGGCATTCGAGCCATCGAGCGTCAACAGCTTGGTGAAATGGCTGTGGAGGATTGCCATGACCTGCAAGGGATGTCGTTCGCCGGCGCGCATCATGCGATGGAGCAGCAACAACGACTTGGTCGTGTCGCCGCGATCGATGGCGTCGGTGAGATCCCACGGCGGCACTCCCCCGGCTTCGCCGAGGAACGGCTCGACATCGACGACCTTGAGCACGTGCGAGTCGCCGTACGCCGAGGCCAGGGTTTCGAGAATGCCCTGCACCCGACCGGCGTCCTCTCCGAGCCACGAGGCGAGCAGCGCGAGCGCATGGTGATCGAACCGCAGCCCGGCGGCGGTCACCTGATCTTCGAACCAACCGCTGCGCTCGCCGGCGCGCATCGGTGGTGAGGTGTCGACAATCGCTCCCCCGGCCTTCTTGACGGCATCGGTGAGCGCCTTGGGCAACCGCCCGCCGCCAGCCACCAACACCAACTCGGTACTGGGAAGCGGATCGGCCACATAGGCCGCCAGCGGTCCGACATCGTCGGTCGTGAAGCGACCGAGGCCACGAGCCACGACCACGCGCAGCTCGGTGAGGAACGGCGAGGTCTGGGCAGCGTCGACAACCGTGGCGACGTCGTATTCATCGTCATCGAACTCGTCGACCATCAGCGAACGATCGCCCTCGCCGACGAGACGGTGAACAAGGTCAGAAACCGCGGCGAGCAGCAGCGACTCGTCGTCGCCGGTGATGAGGTGAACAGCCATCCGGTTCAGATTGGCACATCGTCGGCCGAGCCGCGCCAGTGATGGCGAGCGACCAACCCGCCGATGCTGATCACGACGGCCAGCCAACCAACCGCCGCCCAACCGGGTGAGGGTTCGATCGCAGCAGCCAGGTAGGCGACGGTTTCGACCCACCGCGTTCCGGCCGTGCACGGCGCCATCAACAGGGGAGCGATCGGCGGCATCAGCGTCGAGAGCAGCCCAGCGGGGATGCCGAACAGCATGACGAAGCCGGCGACCGGCACAGCGAGGAGGTTGGCGGGCAGCGAGACCAACGGCAGCCGGTGGAAGACCAACCAGCTCGGTAGGGCCACACCCAGCTGGGCACCCAGGGTGACCGACAACGGCACGCGCAACCAGTCGGGGCCGGGCAGCAGTGCGGCGAGCCGCGGCGCGGCGAGGCACACCCCGGCGGTCGCCCCCGTCGACAGCCCGAAGCCCACCGACCACACCAACATCGGATCGACGAGCACGAGCAGCGCCACCGTCCACGCCAGCAGCCGGGCCACAGCCGTCTGCCGACCGAGCACATACGACGAACCGGCCAGCATCGCCATGACACCGGCACGCAGGACCGACGGCTCGAAGCGAGTGAGAACCATGAACCAGCCGATGAGGGCGAGGGTTGCCCCCCAGCGCGACCACGGACGCAGCCGCCGGAGCAGGGGCGAAGCGGCGGCAATCAAAAACGCGACGTTCTCGCCCGACACTGCAGTCAGATGCGAGAGCCCAGACTCGCGAAACGCAGCGATCATCTTGGCGGGCTGACGCGAATCGTCACCGATCACGAGCCCCGTGAACAGGCTGCTGTCAGGTATCCCCATTGATGATTCTGCGGAGGTGCGCAACGCGGTGCGTACCCGAGACGACGTGCGATACAACGGCGAGCCTTCGTGCCAGTCTCCGACGACCGACAGCTCGAATCGACCGACGACGTGCCGAAGCTGTGCTCTGCGAACCTGCGATGTGGTCGCCCGTCGTTGGCCATCGACGTACACGAGCTCGCCGGCCTGACGTTCGACGAGCCGACGCAGCGACGAGCCGTATGCCCAGGCGTCGAAGCGCTCTCCGTGGATCTCGACCGTGACCCGCAGCCCGCTGCCGAAGGGCGCCGGATCGCCGACGACCACGACCCAGCCGACGTAGTGACCAAGCTGCCGGGGAGCCGCGGCGTCCCAACTGCGGTGTGCCCGCCATCCGCCGAGCAGCCCGACCAGCAGACAGCCGACGAGCACCGCGGTTCGACGGCAGACGATCATCGAGCCGACCGCGACGACACCCACGCACACCAAGGACTGTGTCCACACGCCGATCACGGCCGCCAAGGCGATCAGCGCGACCTCGACATCGCGGACCGGGTGCCGCCGTGCGCCACCCGTAGCGTCGTACGCTCGGGTCATCGACCCCGCGCCGCGTTTCCACGAACCAGTGCCAATGGGGCCGCGGGCGTACCGCTCGAAACTGCGCGGGTCGGGCCCGATCGTCGCCCTCGTGCCGCCCGGCGCGTTGGGTGCCCTGTCGTTGCTGTTGCTGCGTAGGCACACGTCGTTGACGCGCGGCTTGGCAGGGTTCTTGACCGCCGTGCTGGCGGCACCGGGCTTGCTGGTCGCCGGGGCTCCGCTGCGAGCGGACAACAGCGCGTACCTCGTGGCAGTCGTAGGCAGCGCCGCGTTGTGGATGCTCGTCGGCGCGATTTCAGCCAGGCGAGCCACACGACTTCCGGCGGCCTCGTGGCGCGACTACTGGCGCGAGTACCTGTGGCTGGCTGTCGGGGTGTGGCTTGGTGTCGTTGTGGCTCTGCTTGCGGTGAACCTGGTCTTCGGCCGAGCACTGTTCTGATCAAACGGTCACCAGACCCCGCAACGCATCGAGCTTTGCCGGGCCGATTCCGCGCACGTCGCCGAGTTGCTCCACGCTTTGAAACGGACCGTGTTGCTGGCGATGGGCGACGATCGCCGCTGCCGTTGCCGGCCCGACACCAGGCAACACGTCAAGTTGCGCGGCGGTCGCAGCGTTGATGTTGACGGGCTCGGCGGGCGACGTGCCGGTGGCCCCTGGCGCGGACTCGATCAGCGGTGGAACAGCTTCTCCGGCTGCCGGTACGTAGACCCGCTCGCCGTCGTGCAACGTGGCCGCAAGGTTGACCACGCCGAGATCGGCAGTTGCCCGCGGACCCCCAGCAGCGAGCACGGCGTCGTTGACACGTGCGGTCGCGGCCAGTGTGTAGATGCCCGGTATGGCGACTTGGCCGGCCACGTACACGACGATCGACGTGGCAAGCGTTGTGAACGGCGCAACCACCACCGCCGCCGTGGTCGATGTCGGGGTTGCCCGCGTGGCGAACGGAAGGGCATCCTCGGCACGGCTGGGCGAGCCCTTCAGCAGCCAGGTTCCGCCGACGACGACAGCGACGACCGCGAACGCCGTCGCCACCAGCCTTCCCGGGCCGAACCACACCACCCACTCACGAAGACGATCGATTGGCGATCGCGGCGGAGCCGGACGAGGCAGACTCGATTCCATGACGACCTCCGCTCCGCTGGGGCGCCATTACGCGCTCGTCGGTTACCGGGGGAAGCCAGGCGGGACGCTATCGAGCGTCGCCGCATTTCGCTACGAAGCGATGCGCTCCGCCAGCTCGTCTCGAACGGCAGTGGTCAGCGATCGGCGGGCGACCCAATCCGCTTCGATCTCCAGCGGGATCCGCAAGTAGGCGCTGCGGTGGTCTTTGCCTCGCAGTCGCCACAGCACGTACGGGCCCAGGTAGCGGACGGTGAACCCGGCGACGCCAAAGCGCTTCCACTGGCGCACGTGCACCAGTTCGTGTCGCAACAGATACGGCGTCGCCTTACCACGCCTGACGATGACCAGCGGGCCGAGGGTGATTCCGTCGGCGCCCCGAGGCACCGGGCCGCCCTCCCACAACAGGTAGCCCACGCGATGTTCGATCGGCATCACCAAAGACTGTAGCCGCGATCAGTACAGACGTGCGGTGAGCTGCTTTCGGTAGGCGGCAGTTCGGGGGTCGTCGGTGCCCATGAGCTCCAAGATGTCGACGAACTGCTGGCGCACCTCGTCGTCACCCTTCACCCGTTCGAGCAGCTCGACCAGCCGGGCGTCGTAGTCGTCGGTGATCAGGCTGGGCTGCGTGCTGACACGCGCCGCGGCGGCAATCCGGCGAGTGCGGTCGGACTCGGGGATGCGTGCCAGGAACGACAAAGCCTGTTCGGCCTCGCCACGGGCAACGAGCAGTTCGGTGAGCCCGACGATTGCGTCTTCATTGGCCGGCTCGAGCTCCAACGCGGCCCGATACGCGCCCTCGGTACCTTCGGCCAGCAACGTTGCCATGGTGCGCTCGGCCTCGGACGGCCGCAGGTTGGCCACGAACTCCTCGATGAAGTGTTCGGGATAGGCACCGACAAAACTATCGACGACTTCACCGTTCTTGAACGCGAACACCGCCGGGATCGATTGCACCTGGAAGGCTTGCGAGACGCCGGGGTTTTCGTCGATGTTGACCTTGGCGACGATCACTTCGCCCATCGTGGCGTCGGTGACTTTCTCCAGGATCGGACCCAGAGTGAGACATGGACCGCACCATGGAGCCCACAGATCGACGACGACCGCGGCAGTCTTGGAGCGGTCGACGACCTCGGTCTGGAATGTTGCGTCGGTGACATCGATGGCCATGTTCGGCACGATACCGGGATACCGTACCGGCAGCATGAACGACCTGCCGGGCATCAACACGACGCGGGTCAGCCAGTGGCTCGAGGCCAACGTTGCCGGAGCTCACGGCCCCTTCACGTTCGACGTGATCGCCGGCGGTCACTCGAACCTCACCTACCGAGTGAGCGCCCACGACCAGGCCTACGTCCTTCGCCGACCTCCGTTGCTGCATCGGTTGGCGAGTGCGCACGACATGGGTCGCGAGCATCGGATCATCGAAGGCTTACAGAGCTCTGCCGTGCCAGTACCGCCGGCGCTCGGGTTGTGCACCGATGAGACGGTCAACGATGCGCCGTTCTACCTGATGGGTTTCGTCGACGGGCACGTCCTGCGCGATCGAACCGCGGCAGAACACGCGCTGACTCCGGTGGCGCGCCGTCGGGCCACCGAGTCGCTCGTCGACACGCTCGCTGCGGTCCATGCGGTCGATCTCGATGCCTGCGGGCTGGTCGATCTCAGCCGCCACGAGGGGTACATCGCTCGCCAACTCAAACGTTGGTACGGCCAGTGGAACGATCAGAAGACCCGCGAGGTCGTCGAGGTCGACCGTGTGCACGACGCGCTCGTCCAGTGCATCCCCGAACAGGGACCCGCTCGTCTGGTGCATGGCGACTACCGGCTCGACAACTGCATCGTCGGTGATGACGGCAACGTAAGGGCGGTGCTCGACTGGGAGATCTGCACGCTCGGAGATCCGCTCGCCGATGTCGGTCTGCTCTCGGTGTACTGGACCGGCCCCGGCGACGAGCCCTCTCCCTGGGGCGGGTCGGCAACCACTGCCGATGGGTTTCTCGATCGTGCCGATCTCGTCGCCCGCTACGCCGCCGTCAGCGGGCGCGACGTTTCACAGCTTCCGTTCTACGTCTCGTTCGCCTATTGGAAGTTGGCCTGCATCTTGCAAGGCGTGTACTACCGCTACCTCGGTGGTGCGCTCGGGACGCGGGATCCCGCGGAGCTCGAGCCGTTCG
>JANYKU010000158.1 GCA_025358075.1 Ilumatobacteraceae bacterium | reverse complement strand
CGCCCCAGACGAGCATCTCCGTTCGCGCCCACACGGCAGCCGAGCCCGCCGCGGAGACGTCCGCAGGTGCGTCGGCCATCTTGGTCCACTCGCCGGAGGATGGATCGAGGAGTGCCCCGTCGCGCAACGCTCTCCCCTGGTCGTCAACTCCTCCCCAGATCACCACGCGAGTCCCGGTCCACACCGCTTCTGCCGACCGGCGGCCGGCAATCGGTGCCTTGTCGATGACCGTCCAGGTGTCCGTCGCCGCGTCGTAGACAGCCCCATCGTTGGCGGCAGGAAGGAGGTGACCGGTCTTGTCGTACGAGGCCCCGCCCCACAGCACCACACCGGAGCCGTCCCACAGGAACACGCCCCCAGTTCGGACGCCGAGCGGGCCTTCGCGGCTCAGGGCCCAGCCGGGTGCGATCTCGACCGCTTCATGTGTCGACGGCGTCGACGGCCGGACGTGGACGATCACGATCGTGCCCGCGATTGCCGCCAGAAGCACTGCGGCCACTGCGGCCAAGACAAGCAGACGTCGGGGACGACGTACCACGGGTTCAACCAGCACGGCAACGAAGAAGTCTTCATCTGGCGGCTCGACATCGACAGCCTCGACGGCGTGTCGCAGTGCCAACTTCAACGTTGCGCCGTACGTCTCCTCGAGCTGTTCCAGGTCGTCGATCACGTCAGGTGTCCCTTCAAGTTGATCAAGGCGCGTCGCAGGTCGGAACGAACCGTGCTTGCCGGTCGGCCGATGACCTCGGCGATGTCGACCAATGTGAGGTCCGCGTAGTACCGCAGAACGACGACGGTGCGCTGCGCAGTTGGAAGAGATTGCACGAAGTGCCAAACGCCGTCGAGCTGAGGCTCAGAGGCGCCGTCGCGAGCCACCGGCATCGGAGACCTGGCCTGTCGGAACGCCTTCCGATGCGAATCGTTGGCACGATTGACCACTGCTCGACGCAAGTATGCGTGCGGATCGTCGATCCCCTCCCACCGGCGGCTCGCGGACGCGAACGCTGACTGAACGATGTCGCGGGCTTCCTCGCGATCGCCGACGAGCAGATAGGCCAGGCGGACTAGCGGTCCCGAGAGGGATCGGTAGACCTCCTCGATCTGCTGTGATCCGCTCGACACATCGCTCACACCGCTCCAGTCGTTCGGCCAACGGAAAACGTTGCAGCTGTCCGCGTTTCGATCGAGTTCCGCGAATGTAGCAACCCCGGGGACATGCGTTCGACGCAGGCCGCGACGCAGGCGACGATTGTCCCCGCTGCGGGGACATTTGCGGCCTGCGGTCATCGTGATGGGCTTCCGCGATACGGTCGCCGGTCGTGGTCGTCGTGGATTGGTCGCGTCGCCTCTCCGCCAAACCGATGTGGAAGGTGCGCCGGATTGTCCCGTTGATCGTCGCGGCGCTGGTGTGCCCGGTGGTGTTGTCGGTGAGTCAGTCGACTTCGGCGGCGAACAGTGGACGGGTCCCCGCCGGTGGTGTGTTGCGCGTATCGGTGCCGGAGGCCGTCGGCGGCAAGACCGTCGTCGGTCAACTAACCGTCGATCGCGCCGTCGGCGCCGGCTACGTGACGGCCTACGGCTGCGACGACGACATCCCGACGAACACCGACGGAACCATCAGCCGATCCGACCTCAACTTCGACGGAAACATCTCGCCGGTGTCGTCGAACCGATTGATCGTCAAGGCCGACAACAACGGCGACGTGTGCTTCTACACGCTGAACCCCGTGGCAATGATCGTCGACATCAACGCCGTCACGTTCGATACCGGGGTCAACTCATTTCCCAACCGTCGTACTGACACTCGCACCGGGCCGAACCCGCGCGTCGTCGGCGGTGGGGTGCTGCAGGTGTCGGTTCCCGAAGCCGCCGGCGGCAAGACCGTCGTCGGTCAACTGACGGTCGACCAGACCGTCGGGTCCGGGTTCGTCACGGCGTACGGCTGCGACGATGGCCTGCCAACCAACACCAATGGCACGGTCAACCGATCCGACCTCAACTTCGACGGACGCGTGTCGCCGGTGTCGTCGAACCGGTTGATCGTCAAGGCCGACAACAACGGCGACATCTGCTTCTACACAACGCGTGCTGCGGCCATGATCGTCGACATCAACGGAGTCTCCGACGTCGGCATCAGCTCCTTTGCCAACCATCGCACCGACACCCGAACCCTGCCCATCCCGCGCGTCACCGGCGGCGACGTGCTGCGAGTGTCCGTTCCCGAGGCCGTCGGGGGCAAGACCGTGCTCGGTCAATTGACCGTCGACCGGGCGTTGGGTGCCGGGTACGTGACGGCCTACGGCTGCGACGACGGCATCCCGACAGCCACTGATGGCACGGTCAGTCGTTCCGACCTCAACTTTGACGGCGGCGTCTCACCGGTGTCGTCGAACCGGTTGGTCGTCAAGGCCGACCAGAACGGCGATGTGTGCTTCTACACACAGCGCCCGACGGCGCTGATCGTCGACATCAACGGTGTCTCCGACGTGGGCATCAGTTCGTTTCCCAACGAACGCACCGACACCCGCAGCCAAACACTGCCGCCCGGCTCGATCACGTCGAACAACGTGCCGGTGTGGCCGCCGTACACAACGCTCCCACCGCTCGACGGGGTTGCTGCGCTCACTGGCCTAACGGCAGATGCAACGGTCACGAGCCGACCGATCCTGGCCGTCAAGATCGACAACTACGGCCCGGCGCGACCCCAATGGGCGCTCGAGCAGGCCGATGCGATCATCGAGGAGAACGTCGAAGGGATCACCCGGTTCATCGCGCTCTTCCAAACGAATCTGCCGGATGTTGTCGGACCCGTTCGTTCTGCGCGCATCGGTGACCTCGATCTGTTATCGGCGATGAACCGCCCGGTCTTCGCATACTCCGGCGCGAACCCGGGGGTGACCGACTGGATCGCCTCCGCGACGCGCTCCGGTGTGCTGGTCGACTTCACCGCGCTGCACAACCCGTGCTACGTCCGCACGGCCGACCGGCCCGGGCCGCACAACCTGTTGCTCGACCCGAACTGTGCCGTCACCACCTCCACCGCGGCGGGCCCTGCTCGACCGCTCTGGCACATCGATCCGTCGTGGACGCCACCAAACGATGTCGGCGTGATTGCCGACACGACGTTCTCGCTGGCGATGGATGGAGTCGCAGTCGACTGGACGTGGAACAACACCACAAGTACGTACCTGCGATCTCAAGACGGTGAGCCACACCTGACCGTTGCCGGCACGCAGATCGCGGCACGAAACGTCGTCGAGATCTCCACGATGTACGTGCCGTCGCCGATCGACGCTCGATCGCCGACCCCGATCACCGTTGGCACCGGGATCGGTGTTGTGCACCGAAACGGCACGGCGATTCCGGTGACGTGGTCGCGGGCCACGGCGTACGATTCGTACGAGTTCGTCGAGAGCGCGACCGGGCAGCCGATCAAGCTCAACACCGGCACGACCTTCATCGAGCTCGTTCGAGCCACCTGAACGTGGTCAGGCGGCGAGCGGTGACGTCAGGTCGTACAAGGTCGTACTGCCGATCGTGATCGACTTGAAGTTGCTCGTCACCCACGTGGTGATGCTGCTTGCTTCAGCGCTCGAACCGCCGGTGCCACCGGTGATGAAGTAGTGGATGTCACCGTTCGCCACGTCCGCCTGAAAGGCGGCAAGTGTTGGCGTCGGATCGGTGCCGTTGAAGCCGCCGATCGCCATGACCGGTTGATCGCTGGCGAGCTGGTAGCCCGACGCCTGGTTGGCACCGATCGTGGCCAGCACCCAGGTGTAGCTGTTCGCATCGGTGCGCAACAGGGCGGTCAACTCGGCGCTCGGGGTGCTGCTGCCCAAGAGCCCGCCTGCGCCACCTTGGCCACCTGCTGGGCCACCGCCGAGCGGTGTGGTGCCACCGGGCGCCTGACCGGCTACTGGTGGCTGCCCGGCGAACGTTGGAGGGTTACCGGGACCATTTCCGCCTCGGCCACCCTGCGGTCCCCCGCCGGGCGCTCCACCGAAGCCGCCGCCGGGGCCGCCTCGCCCGCCGGCGACCGCAGGCCCGGCGGTCGGCAACGCACCGGCGTGGGCTGTGGAGGCAGCCTGCAGGCTGTAGGCCGCAGGACCGACAAGGCCGGCCACCAGCGCGCCGGCGATCGCCAGCGTTGTCACTCGCTTGCCGAGCCTCGGCCCGGCAATGAGCGCAATGGCTGCAACGACGCCGGCACCGATGACAACGGTGAGCAGCCAGGGGTGCCAATTGGGCGAGCGATCGAGCAGGACGTACGCCCAAACGGATGAAGTCAAGACGGTTGCCGCCAGTACGCAACGGGCGAGGATCGAGTCACGCCGCTGCCACATCATGTGGGCACCGATGCCGACGAGGGCGCCGATCGCCGGAGCGAGTGCAACGGTGTAGTACGGATGGATGATGCCCTTGCTGAGGCTGAACACCAGCGCGGTCACGACCAACCACGAGCCCCAGAGAATGATCGCGGCACGGCCACGGTCGACTCGGGGCTTGTGCCGCGTGGCAATGAGGCCTGCCACGGCGAGGATCAGTGCCGCGGGGATCAGCCACGAAGCCTGCCCGCCGAACTCGCTGTTGAACATGCGCGTCCAACCCGTCGGACCCCACATGCTGCCGCCTGCTCTGGCGGCACCGCCGCCGGTGACGCTGCCGGTCTCGTTTCCGGTCAAGCGGCCCAAGCCGTTGTAACCGAAGATGAGGTTGAGGACGCTGTTGTTGGTAGAGCCCCCGATGTAAGGACGAGATGAAGCCGGGACCAGTTCGACGAGTGCAACCCACCAGCCGGCGGAGGCGAACATGACGACACCGGCCATGAGCAAATTGGATCACTCGCTTTCGCAGGCGGGGCGGGGCGGCCAACAAATAGACGAGCGCGAATCCCGGTACGACGACGAAGGCCTGCAACATCTTGGCGAGGAACCCGAAACCGATCAGGCCGGACGCGAGCATCAGCCACTTGGTGCTGCCGTTCTCCAGCGAGCGAGTCAATGCGTAGGCCGAGGCGACGAGCAGCAGCACAAGGAGCGCGTCCGGGTTGTTGAAACGAAAGATCAGCGCAGCTACCGGAGTGAGGGCCATGATCACGCCGGCGATCAGGCCGGCACTTGCGCTGAACCACCGGCGAACGGTCGCGTAGAGCAATCCCACCGCGGCGACTCCTTCGAGTGCCTGTGGCACAAGGATGCTCCACGAGTTGACGCCGAAGATCCGTGCCGAGATCTCCATCACCCACAACGCCGCCGGCGGCTTGTCGACGGTGATGAAGTTCGAGGCGTCGGAGGAGCCGAAGAAGAACGCCTTCCAACTCTTTGTACCGGCCTGGACCGCTGCGGAGTAGAAGCTGTTCGCCCACCCCGAGGCACCGAGCCCCCACATGTACAGCAGGCCGGTGCCCACGAGCAGCACAACCACGCTCGGTCGTACCCAACGAGCATCGCCTCCGGGTGGTTGCAACGGGGGCTCCGTCGAGACGAAGTCGGGGATCTCGATCGCGTCATCAAGCTCGATCGACTGAGGGTCAGAGGGGGCGAAGGTGGTCGTGCTCATGGCACTCACGTTCGTCGACGATGCTCAGAGTCGGCTCAGTTCATCCATCGAACACTCTGGGAATCCGAGTGAAGAATCGTTGCGACGCGGTCGGCTACGGAACAACACCCTGTCGAGTAGGACGAACTGCGCGACCCAGACGACTCCGAACGCTCCAAGATTCGCGGCCTGCACGGTCAGAGTTCTGCCGGCGTCACCGAATGCATTTGCCTCAGCCCAACGCGACGCAACGGCAACGGCCAGTGTCGAGAGGAGCAGACCTGCTGCCGAGATCGCCGCGAATGGGACGACCTCCTTGGCCAGTGAACGGTTCCCGGACTTGCCCCAGACCCAACGTCGATTCAATTCGAACGATGGCACGGTGCCGACCATCGTCGCAATCATGTTGGCCTCGACGGCGCTCGTCGCCCGAGTCGCGACCAGAACGACGAGAACCACTTGGCTGACACCGGTCGAAACTCCCGAGACTGCCGCGTAGCGCAGCAGTTGGCGAATGCGGATCACGACGGGCTCCGGAACACCCATCTCTGCAGCAGCACGAAGCGAAGGAGCCCGGTGGTCACGTTGACTACGGTCAAAGCAGCGAGCGCGGTCAACGTTGCCGTGGACCCGAGCGCTGCAAGCGCGGCAAGCGTCACCAACATCATCGCCAGAGGAAGTGAGGAGACGACGAGACCCCGGGCAACGTGACGCAGGCGATGTGTGCGACCCATGAGCGAGAAGGTGAGACGCCGATTTGCTGCAGTGTTGAGGACGCTGCAAAGAGCGAACGATGTGATCGCCGCCAGTACGTGACCCAATGCTCCTGCGAGGAGCAAGAACCCAAGCGCGAAGACCGCCGTCGACACTAGGCCGATGGACCCGAAACGTACGAGTTGCTCGAGGAACGGCCGCTGTTGAGGCTCGACCGATTCGAACGATCCCGCCGGGAGCGACCCGTTGTGGCGTACGAAGGCACGCATCATTCGCCACATGCCGAGCAGATCGCCCTTGGCCGTCGACACCACATGCACGCGACTGTCGAGGTCATCGACCCAATCGACCGGCACCTCGTGAATCCGCAAACCGTTGTGCTCGGCGAGAACGAGTAGCTCGGTGTCGAAGAACCATCCCTCATCGACCACGAGCGGCAGCAACCGTTGCACAGCGTCTGTGCGGGCTGCTTTGAAGCCGCACTGTGCGTCCGAGAATCCGGCATTCAGGGCGGCACGGAGAAGCAGGTTGTAGGTGCGCGAGATCGCCTCGCGCTTTGGGCCTCGCACGACACGAACTGTGGGCGCGAGCCGAGTGCCGATGGCCAAATCGCTGTGTCCCGACACCAGCGGCGCCACGAGCGGCAGCAATGCGGCGAGGTCGGTCGACAGGTCGACGTCCATGTACGCGACGACCGGGGACTCTGATCGAGACCACACCGCGCGCAGGGCCCGACCACGTCCCTTTGCGTCGAGATGTACCGCGCGAACGCCATCGAACAACAGCGAGAGACGGCAAGCGATCGGCCAGGTACGGTCGGTCGAAGCGTTGTCGGCGATCGTGATCGTCCACGACAACGGGAACTGTTGAGTGAGGTACGAGTGCAGTCGTCGGATCGACTCCTCCAGGCCTGCCTCCTCGTTGTATACCGGGATGACGATGTCGACCGTGGCGGTCGGTCGCTCGCGGTGCGGGTCGTACAAGAGCAGCCCGTCGCGCTCGATCAGGTGTGATGGGGACAGATCGATCGTTGCCATTCGATGATGATCGGCCCGTGGTCTGTGCCAAGCCTCGGCGCTCTCTGGGAGTTCGCTCAGAGTCTCATCGAGACGGAATGGTCAGTAGGTGTTGCGCCGTCTCAGCGAGAGCGGTCGCCCGTCGGGGTCGCTGACGAGATGGTAGAAGGCCTCTGCTGCCGGCTTCGCCCACCATGCCACGGGCGCCGGCCGATGATGCCGGAGTCGACCGGGGGGTCGTGGCCCGACCTGACCATTGTCGTGCCAGGCGTCGACCGCTGTCGCCGCGGCGGCGAGCATGTTGAATCCATCGATCGGATCGACCGCGACATCATCGCGGTCGAGGTGCTCGCTCCACAGCTGCAGGCGCGTCGAGCGTGGAAGCACGCGAGCCCGCTCACCGAATCCTCCGGGGTCCGTCGGCATTCGTTCGTCGATGTTCTCGTCGATGATCGCCAGGGAGAGCTCGGAGTCGTGAGTCCATGAGCGGCGATCGAAGTTGTCGGACCCGGCCATCATCCACACGTCGTCGATGATGCAGACCTTGGCGTG
>JANYKU010000186.1 GCA_025358075.1 Ilumatobacteraceae bacterium | reverse complement strand
AAGGCCTGTTTGTGCAGGCTGTAGCATGCGGTCATCCATACTTGAATTCAAGAAATCCCCTGGACGGATTCCTTTCCAGATTTTTTTCATAAATCTATAGGTCTCCATGAGCTTTCTCAACGACAGGCGGGATTGCCTACTTGTTCCATCGGGGGTGATAAATTCGTCGCAGCCGGCAGCGACGGCAACTTCGGCCGCCGCGGCGAACCCGGCGATGACCGCGCCGATGTCGGACTCTTCCATCCACTTCGGGCTCTCGCGCGTGTTGACCTCGGGAACCCTCGATGGCGCCCACAACGGCAGCTGGCTGTAGGCGCTACTTCCTTGCCCGCCGGCGTGGTCGAGTGAGGCGATGACCAGGCTGCCGTGTTCGTGGCAGGCGCTGGCGATCTCACTCCATCCGGCCGCGCAACGCTGCGCCAACGGCGCCCGCTCGTACGGCCAGTCACTGTCGTGAACGCTGGCACCTTCCGTCACGATGACACCGCAACCGCCGGCGGCTCGCCTGCCGTAGTAGGCGGTGTGCCGTGGCGTGAAGCGTCGGGCGTCGTCGCCGAGGTTGGTGACGTGTGGTCCGAACATCACGCGACCGTTCGCCTCGCACGGCCCGAGCGACAGCGGGCTGAGCAGATTCATGTCACGACCGACTCGGGCACCGTGGTGCGGGCCTGGCGAATGTGGCGGATCAGTCGCCAGGCGAGCCAGATCCCGAGGCTGATCGTGATCGGATCGGTGGTGGCTCGGAACCTGAACTGCTCGCCGAGCTCGAACAGCACGCCGACGACGAGGTTCCACCCGACGATCAATCCGGCCACGACCTCGACCAGGATCCACGGTGACGAAGGTTGTCGCCGCCGCAATCGTCGCCACGCCGCCACCAAGGCCGCGCCGATCACCATCATGGTCGTCAATCCCTGAATCACCGACAGGTGTGTCGGGTTGTCGAACGCGCCGAATGGCAGACCCACCCAACGGACCGAAGGGATGGTGGTCGGCACGCCCACCTCGGCGACGCGATACACGCGCCACATGTCGTCGTAGAGACCCGAGGTCTGCGTCAACGGCGGCGGCGCCTCGGCGATCCACGCTCGAATTGCCCACCAGCGACCTTCGAGATAGAGCGACGGATGATGGATGATGACCCAACGGGCGTCGGCTCCGGCGATGTCATAGATCGGCAGGAAGCACTCTGCGTTGAAGTTGGGCGGACCATCCGGCCCTCCCCTGGTGGTCTGCGCTGTCGCCGGGTTGCTGTGCTGGGCGACGCATTCCCCGACGTACGGCTCGTAGCCGCTGAACGACACGAAGCCACTGGGGTAGGCGGCGGTGATCTCGGAGATGTGCCCCTCTGCAGCCCATCCCGCCAACTGCGCGTCCGTTGCGATGGGTACGACGGCGCGTTGCAGGTTCATCCCGAACCAACTCGACAGCGTCGGACGGTTGAACAGCACTTCGTTCTTCACCATCCAGCCGCCGACGAGCACGAGCGGGATGGCCACCGTTATCGCCACGGTGCGACGGTCGACCGATTTGCGCAGGGCCCACCAACTCGACCCCAGCAGCAGCAGGAGCCACACCGGATGAAAGATCGTTCGCGTCAGGACGATCGCCGTGCCGACCGCAGCAAGGGTGATCAAGGTGAAGCGCGGTGACCGCGGCCTGACAACCACCAGCCACAGCACGGCCACGAGACCGCACGTCGTCGGCAGTTCGTAGGTCGGCGTGAAGGCGCCGGCCAACACCTGCGGGTCGAGCATCGTCAAGGTGGCGAGGACGACGCCGATCCAGCGCCGCCCGAAGAGCCGGGCGAGCAATGAGGCGAGCAGCGCCACGGTGATCACGCCAAAGACGAATTGCACCACTTGCAAGCTGATCGCATCCGGCGCGGGCGACCAGGCCAGCACGCCTCCGACGATGAGGTTCCAGATCGGCGGTTGGATGTGGAGGTACCAGACGCTGGCGAGAGGATTGGCGCGCAGCGTCTCGGTCGGCAGCAACTGCCAGGCGATGTCGAGGAACTGCGTGGAGAAGCGCTGACCCGTTGCGCACAGCAGGAGATAGACGGAGGTCCAGGCGCACGCCGCCGCGGCCGCAGGTCTGGCGATCAGTTGTCTCATTGGCGATCGGCCGGCAGCTCTCGCCTGGCGATCAAGCGCTTGATGTTGTCGACGTGGCGCACGAGCACGAGCACGCACAAGGCAACGACGTACACGATCTCCCACGCCGGCACACCCGCGATGGCAACCCCGACCAGCAGCCCCACCGTGATCAGCAACGACGCCAACGACGCCTTGCCGGAGATCTTGCGGGCGGCGACCCACAAGAACAGCAGCACCAGCGAGACGAGAGGATGCAGAACCGACATTGCGCCACCCATGGTCGCGACGCCCTTGCCGCCGCGAAACCTCCGGGTCGCGGGATACATGTGTCCGAGCACTGCAGCGGACACGAGAACGTAGGCGCCGAGCCGCGTGTCGAGGGCGAGCCCGACGATCGCCGGGACCGCGCCTTTCAGCGCGTCGAGCCCGAAGACGAGCGCTCCCCACTTGCCTCCGAGAACCCTGGCGACGTTCGACGCGCCGGGGTTGCCGGAGCCCTGCGTCAAGATGTCGACCCCTCGTGATCGAGCGACCATCACTGCGCTTGGGAACGTGCCGAGCAGGTAGGTGAAGGGAACAAGTGCGAGTGCAACGGTGATCCGCCAACCTTACGGCAGCCCGAACTTTGTCGCTGGTAGCGCCCTCAGCGCGTGGTCAGCGACAGCGTTCGCCGGTGCGAGTGATCAAGAGATGGGCGCGGCGTGAGTTCGATGCGCACTGCACCGAGCATCGAGTCGGCATCGCCGGCGACACATTCCGGGTCGGGCCCGTCGAGCGGCAGACCGGTGAAGAACTTGGCTGCCATGCACCCGCCCTGGCAAGCGTCGTAACTCCCGCAGCTGGCACATGCCCCGGCGGATTGCGGCTCGCGCAGGCTTCGGAAAAGCTCGCTGTGCTTCCACACCTCGGCGAAGCCGCCGTCGCCGCGGACGGTTCCGGCTTTGAACTGATCGTGGATCACGAACGGGCAGGCGTACACATCACCGACAGGATCGATCAGGCACACCACTCGACCGGCACCGCACATGTTGAGACCCGGCAGCGATTCGCCCAACGCGTTGAGGTGGAAGAACGAGTCACCGGTCAGCACCGCGTCGCCCCTGGCCAGCAACCAGTTGTAGATCTGTCGTTGCTGGGCGTTGGTCGGGTGCAGGTCGTGCCAGGTATCGGCACCTCTGCCGCTCGGTCGCAGGCGAGTGATGCGCAGTTGCGCGCCGTACGAGTCGGCCAACGCCTTGAACTCGTCGAGCTGGTCGACGTTGTGGCGGGTGACCACCACGCTGATCTTGAACGGGCCGAAACCGGCCGATGCAAGATGGTCCATTGCCCGCCGTGCCATCGCGTACGACCCTGCGCCGCGCACCCGATCGTTGGTGGCGGCATCGATTCCGTCGATGGAGATCTGGATGTCGAGGTACTCCATCGACGCCAACCGTTGGGCCTTTGCAGCATCGATGTAGGTGCCGTTGGTCGAGAACTTCACGCCGATGCCGGTGCGCCCTTTTCCTGGATTGATGGCGTACTCGACGAGCTCGAAGAAGTCGCTGCGCACCATCGGCTCGCCGCCGCCGATGTTGATGTAGAAGACCTGCAGATCGCGCAACTCGTCGAGCACCTGCTTGGCCTCCGTGGTGGAGAGCTCGCGTGGATCGCGCCGCCCGCTCGACGAGAGGCAGTGGACGCACTGCAGGTTGCACGCGTAGGTCAGTTCCCACGTGAGGCAGATGGGGGCATCGAGCCCTCGCTTCAGCTCCTCAACCAGCGCTGGGGCGCTCACGAACGATCTCCGATTCATTGAGTGTGGCGAACGCCTTGGCGAACGATGGCCAGCGCGATTCGGCGATGCCACACGCCTGCAACGTGGCCGACAACGACGGGTGGGCGGCCAACTGGCGAGCTACGGCAACCACGTCGTGGTGCTTCACGAAGACCAACCGACGAGTGCCGTAGTGGTAGGCCAACGCGCCGAACGGCTCGGGTCGCAGCGCGACCTGCGGGTCGAGTTCCAACGGGGTGTCGAGCAGCGACAAGTTCAGTACACGCCGCACATGCCGTCGATCGAGATCTCTTCGATCAGCAGTTCTTCCTCGATGCCGGCGTCATCGGGAGACGGCTCGACGATGTCTTCGTTCTCCATGGATCGGATCGTAGTCCGGCCGCTAGCGTTGGCGACCCCGTGGATGCTGACCTGTTCCCCGAACTCGCCGTCGAGCGCGACCACCTGGCCTTCGCCCGGCGATGCCGCGATGCGATGATCGAGCGGTTCCGGGCCGTCGATCCGTCGGCTGCGGCCGACGAGATCACGTCGGAATACGTCGAGGTCACGGTGGCCGAGGCGCTGGAAGACCTGCACAGCCCGGGCGCCGGCGACTTCTTCGGCCGGATCACCGACGAGCACAGCGATCGCTGGTACATCGGCCGGCGCCACATCGAAGATCAGTCGCACGATCCGGTGGTGGTCGACTGGCGGGCGCCGATCGCCGCGCCGTTCTATCGGGCGACCGGTGTCGACCCGTTGGGCCTCAGCCATCGTCGCCGTTTCACGATGGTCGACGCCGACCTCTCGGCGTACCTCGACGAACAGCTCGATGATCCCGACTCGATCACTGCCACTGGTGTGCCCGACCCGGTGTTGGCTGAGATCGGCGCGGCGCGCACTGGTGCGATGCGCGAGATCGTCGCCACCATCCAGGCCGAACAAGACGTCGTGATCCGTGCTCCCCTCGATCAATGTCTGGTCGTGCAGGGTGGCCCAGGCACGGGCAAGAGCGCGGTGGGATTGCACCGCGCCGCCTTCTTGCTGTTCGAACATCGTCGCCGGCTGTCGCGCACCGGAGTGCTGGTCGTCGGCCCGAACTCGGTGTTTCTCGACTACATCGCCAACGTCTTGCCGTCGCTCGGCGAGCGGTTGGTGCAGCAACGCACGGCGCTCGACATCTGCGTGCCGAAGGTCGAGATCACCGGCATCGATGACGACGCGACACGGCGCTGGAAGGGTGCGCCGGAGATGCTCGACCAATTGGCGAGGGCCGCAGTCGCTCACGTCGTTCACCCGACCGACGATCTGCGATTGCCGATCGGCGCGCGAACGATCACGATCACGGCGGCAACGTTCTCCGAATGGGTCGACGAGGCGCTCGATGGGGTCACGCCGGTGAACCGCCGACGCGAGGGACTTCGCGGTCTGGTGCAGCGCGAGATGCTCCGCAGCACCGAGCGCGACGATGTCTGGGAGCGATCGCCGGAGCTGCGCGCCGCGGTCGGCCGGGCCTGGCCGATGCAGCAGCCGATCCGAATGGTCGACAAGCTGGTGCCGGGCCCGTCGGGGAAACGGCGGCAATGGACGGTCGCCGACCAGTTCCTGGTCGACGAGGCCAACTCGATGCTCAACGGCACCCCGTTCACGTTCGGTCATGTCGTCGTCGACGAGGCCCAAGATCACTCGGCCGTGTCGTTGCGTGTGATCGGCCGGCGCAGTCCCCAGGGTTCGATGACGATCCTCGGTGATCTCGCCCAATCAACGACGCCGGCCGGTCAACAGGATTGGAACGAAGCACTCGCTCACATTCGAGCTCCCGCCGCGCACGTCGCCGTGTTGACCATCGGATATCGCGTGCCGGGCCCGATCCTCGACGCCGCCAATCGGCTCCTGCCCTACACCGATGTCTCCAGTGAGCCGAGTCGCAGTGTGCGTTTGGAAGGAACGCCACCGATCGTTCGTGTCGTCGAGCCGGCGGAGCTGTTCGATGCGGTTGCTGCCGAGGTCATCTCGGTACGTCATCGACATCACAACACCGGTGTGGTGGCGCCACTGGCGTTACACGCGGCGATCGGTCACTCGTTCGCGGCTCACGGTCTGCGTCTCGTGAGCCACGTGCACGACCTCGCTCACGACGATGTCCCCGTGTTCACCGCCGAGGCCGTGAAGGGTCTCGAGTTCGACGGCGTGGTGGTGGTCAATGCCCACCAGATCTTCGACGGCTCGGCCCTCGGGGCGCGTCTGCTCTACGTGGCCATGACCCGAGCCGTGCAGGTGCTGCACCTCATCGGCGACGACGCGCCGCCGCCACAACTGCTGCTCGAGGTCTCAGGCAGCGAAGACTGAGGCGCCGCGCAGCACCTTGATGGCGACGTCTATCTGACCCTCGATGTCGGCCTCGAGGTCGGCCGGGGCGATTCGCTGGGCAGCCATACGACAGAACTCGACAGCATCAGCAACGATGGTGACCGACGGTTCGGCAGGTTCCCCACCGACCTGCAGCGGTTGGTTCCACACACCTCCACCGCGGCCGGTCAGCACGATCCGTGCCGTGATCGCACCACCATCGATCTCGGCGAGCAACATTCCCAGCGGGATGGCTGCGACAGCGACATTCGTCATGAGGTGCAAGCGCGCCGCGTCGAGCGGGGGCGGGTCGCGCCGCAGCGCGCGAGCGAGGTCTTCGATGTGCGTCCACACTTCGAAGATCCTGACCACGAGCACGCTCGACAGTCGCGCGTAGAGAATGTGGAACTTGATGCGTTCGCGCAGCGCGTCCCCGTTGAGCGAGGCGATGTGGTTGCACAGCTCGGTCGACACTTGCTTCCACCGGGCGACGGTGTCGGTGAAGTCGGCGCGGACCGCGGCCCGCACCGCCGCCTCGGTCATCGCCAGATGATCGTCTTCGAGTCGCTCGTCGATGTGGTGCTGCCACAGGCCCAGCTGGCGCCCGAGGTAGAGGTCGACCTCCACCAGGTGGGCGACGAGTTGGGTGACGCTCCACCCGTAGGGCTCGACGATCTCACCACCGGTGGCACTCGCCAGCAGCGAAGCGAATTCGGCGATCGTTTGCACGAAGGCTTCGGCCGGATCCGCCGGCCGGCCGCCGCCCAACGATTCGATCGCCTGCCCAACGGGCCGCACCGCGCGCGCTGCACGAACGACGTCGTCGCCGAGCCGGCCGGGCGGCGGAACGGCGACGGACGCTGCCAGCAGACCGAGCAACTCGTCGTCGGATCCGCTCACGTGAGGCCCTCCAGCAGCAGGGCGAGCTTTCCGAGCCCGAGTCGGAGACGCGACTTTGCCGTACCTTCGGGGATTCCGAGCTGCTCTGCGACCTGCGGGAAGGTGCAGCCGCCGAAGTAGGCGAGCAGCACCGCTCGGCGCTGCTGCTCGGGCAATGACGACACCGCGGCTCGGACTCGCTCGGCGGTTGCGATCGCTCGAAGTCGTCGCCGATCTCCAATGCCTCGAGACTGGATGCATCGTTACCGACCCGGTCTTCACGCGCCGTGCGTCGCGTGTTGCGGCGAACCTCGTCGACGGCACGGCGGTGGGCCAGCGCCCCGAGGAAGGCGCGCAACGTGCCGCGCTCAGGGTCGAAACGATCAGGGTTCTGCCACATGTAGACGAACACTTCTTGGGTGATCTCTTCTGCATGAGCCGTTGAGGCGGTGACTCGGCGAGCAAGCCCGTAGACCATCGGCGAGTACCTCTCGTAGATCGTCTGAAGTGCTCGGTCGTCGCCCACAGCGATGCGCGCCACCAGGCTGACATCGGTGGGGCCGGTCGGCGACACGGCGTTCACCGGGCGAACGATAGTCATCGTCATCTCGTGCCTCCGTCAGTCCAGAGCCAAGCCGGCAAGGGCGGTGAGCGTTCCGTCGGCGATCGTTACGTCACCGCTGATCTCGGCCCGGAGATCATCCACGCCGATGCGATTGGCAACACGGCGGCAGAACGCAAGAGAGTCGACAGCGATCTCAGCAATCTCGTCTCCTTCTGCGGGCCAGACTCCTCCGCCTGCGCCGGTGACCACGAACCTGATCCGGGCATCGCCGACGAGCCGAACCAGGGGCATGACCGCTCGGGTCATCATCCACAACCGCTCGGGATCGGGCTCGGCCCGACCCAAGCCGACTGCGCGGCGTAGATCGTTGTCGTGCGTCCACAGCTCGAACACCCGAGCGAGCAACACGAACTTGACGTCGGCGGTCGCGCCGCCGAAGCGAGCCGGTGCCGCGAGGTCTCGCTCGTCGAGCGACGCGAGATGCGTCGTGATGACCGTGCTGGCACGAGCGAACTCGGACGCGGCTTCGGCCGGGCTGGCACCGACTGCGGAGGTGATTGCCGGACGTGTTGCCTCGATGTGATCGTCGCTCTCGCTCAGCGGTTCGCAGAGGCCGAGCTCGGCCGCCATTGCCACCTGGGTGCCGATCAGGTGGCCGACCAACTCGCCGACAGTCAGCCCGTTGACCGCCGGTGCGCCCCAGTCGCCGGGTGTGAGCAGATCGAGGGTGTGTTGCACGTCGTCGACGGCGCGGCCAAAGGCGGCAACCTCGTCACCCGTCGGCGGCGCCTGCATTGGCGCGGCCGGTCGGCCGGCGAGCGCGGCACGGATCACGAGCGCTGCGTCGTTTGACGGCGCACGCTCGGTGAGCGATGCCAGGAACGCACCGATCTCGGGGGGTATGTCTTGTGTTGTCAATAGCGTGCTTTCCGGGATGTCGACGGTCGTATTCGTCACCGAACGTTGCGTGGATCACCGGATGTGCCCGGTGCTCCGGCGGATCGCTCGCGAACTATGGTCGCTGGCACACTGAGCGACATGGGGGTTCGACCGTGAAGACCAAGGCTGCGATTTTGTGGGAGCGGCACGCGTTGTGGAGCGTCGAGGAGATCGAGCTCGATCCGCCGAAGACGAGTGAAGTGCTGGTGAAGCTGGCAGCAAGCGGGATGTGCCACAGCGACGAGCATTTGGTCACCGGCGATCTTGCCGGTGCAACGGGAGAGCCGCCGTGCATCGGCGGGCACGAGGGTGCCGGCGTCGTGATGGAAGTCGGGCCGGGGGTCTTCTCGGTAGCCCCGGGCGACCACGTCGTCTTCGGGTTCGTGCCGGCATGCGGCCGCTGTCCGAGTTGCGCTGCCGGACACAGCAACCTGTGCGATCTCGGGGGAATCACGGCCTCGGGTATGCAGCTCTCCGACGGCACCAGTCGTCACCATGCTCAGGGTCAAGACTTGCGTCTCGGCATCGGCGCGCTCGGCACGTTCGCCTATCACACGGTCGTCCACGAGGCGAGCTGCATCAAGATCGACAAGGAGATCCCGCTCGACCGCGCTTGCCTGATGGGTTGCGGCGTCGTCACCGGTTGGGGTTCGGCTGTCTATGCCGCCGGTGTCCAGCCTGGCGACACCGTCGCCGTCGTCGGTGTCGGTGGCATCGGCGCCAATGCTGTGCAGGGCGCGCGGCTCGCCGGGGCGCGGGTCATCGCGGCGATCGATCCCGTTGAGTTCAAGCGGGAGAAGGCGATGGAGTTCGGCGCGACGCACACTCATGCGTCGATCGACGAAGCGCTCGCTGCCATGTCGGAGACCACCTGGGATCGCGGTTTCGACAAGGTGATCATGACCATGGGTGTCGGCAACGGCGATGCCCTCGGCCAGGCCTTCTGGCTGGGCGGCAAGCGCAGCAAGATCGTCGTCACCAACATCCATCCCACCAGTGAGGCTTCCATCGCCATTCCGGCGGTGTTCCTCACTGTCTTCGAGAAGCAGTTGATCGGCTCGCTGTTCGGCTCGGGGAACGCCCGCCGCGACATCCCCAAGCTGCTCGAGCTGTACACGCAAGGCCAGCTCGATCTCGACGGCCTGGTCACCCGCACCTACCCGCTCGAGGGCATCAACGACGGCTATGCCGACATGTACGCCGGCAAGAACATCCGCGGCGTGTTGGTGTATGAGTAACCGTGGCTGATGCCGCCGCGTTGGTCGAGCGCGTGCTCGGCCGCGTCGTGGGGCGAGAGCGCGAAGTCGAGTTGGTTGTCGCCGCGTTGGCCGCCGACCGTCATGTGTTGTTGGAAGGTCCGCCGGGCACTGGCAAGAGCACGCTGCTGCGCGCTGTCGCCCACGAGCTCGGCTTCGGCTTCGAATTCGTCGAGGGCAACGCCGAACTGACGCCGGCTCGCCTGGTCGGCCACTTCGACCCGGCGCGGGTGCTGGCCGATGGCTACGACCCCGACGTCTTCGTCGATGGTCCGCTCGTCTCGGCAATGCGTGATGGATCGTTGCTGTACATCGAAGAGATCAACCGCATCCCGGAAGAGACGCTCAACGTGCTGATCACGGTGATGAGCGAGCGCGAGATCCACGTGCCACGCCTCGGCAGGGTTGTGGCCGAGCCGGGATTCCGCTTGGTGGCAGCGATGAATCCGTTCGACGCAGTCGGCACGGCGCGGATCAGCAGCGCCGTCTACGACCGCGTCTGCCGGCTCTCGGTCGACTACCAGTCGGCGTCCGACGAGGCAGAGATCGTCGCCAAACTCGTCGACCCGACGCCCGACCGGGCGTGGCTCGACAAGGTCGTCGAGGTGGTTCGGTCGACCCGCGCCCACCCTGATGTACGCATCGGTTCGTCGGTGCGCGGTGCGATCGACATCGCCGCGGTCGCCGCGTCGCTGGCGCCCTTGCGCCACTCGTCGGCAACAGCATTCGACGTCGGGCTCGACAGTGCGATCGTCGCCCTCTCCGGCCGATTGCGCTTGCGCGATGGTGTGTCTCGCACCGCCGAATCGGTGGTGACCGAGCTGTGGAACGAGGTGTTCACCGAACACGAGCCGGGTACGTCGGGAAAAGCGACCGCCCCAGACGGGGCGACGCGCCGAACCAGCTAGCCCGGGAGGGCGCAGCGGCCGATGCAGCAATCGCCGAGTCGCGGCGGCGCACCACCTCGCGACGCGACCTCGCCCGCAATCCGCGCTTCGAACAGGTCTCGCCCGAAGTCGGTGAGCTCGACGAGGCCGCCGTCGCCGAGGGACTGCTCGACGACCCCGACGACACGCTTGCCCTGCTCGCTGATCTTGCCGGGGCCACCGACCAACGGTTGCGAGATCTGGCGAGATGGCTCGCCGGGCGTCTGTTCTTGGATCTCGCCCGTCGTGGACCGTCGGCGCGACGCGGCATCGGCAGGATCGTCGAGCAGCCGTATCGGCCCGATGGTGGCGATCTCGATCTCGACGCCAGTTTCGATGCGATTGCCGAGGCGGTCGCCGGCGGCACTGCACTCGATGCCGAACGGCTACGGGTCAGATCGTGGACCACGGCCGACACGGCGCTGTGCCTGCTGGTCGACCGGAGTGGCTCGATGGGTGGCAGGCCGTTGGCGACAGCGGCGGTCGCTGCCGCGTCCATCGCCCTGCGCAACCCGCGCAGCTACAGCGTGCTGGCTTTTGGCAAAGACGTCGTCGCGGTGAAGAGCCAGGAAGCCGACAAGTCGAGTGAGCGGGTCGTGACCGATGTGCTCTCGCTGCGCGGCCATGGCACGACCGACTTGGCCGGCGCGCTCCGCGCCGCCGCCGATCAGCTCGGTCGCAGTCGGGCGACACGCAAGATCGCCATCGTGTTGAGCGACTGCCGGGCGACCGTCGAGGGCGACGCGCATGCGGCCGCCGCAATGTTGTCCGAGATCGTGGTCGTCGCGCCGAAGGACGATTGCGAAGAAGCTGTCAGGTTTGCCGGCGAGTGCGGTGCACGGTTCGCGACGGTGGACGGACCGTCGCGAGTCGTCGAGGCGCTAGCGGCCGTGCTGGAACGCTGATCAACACTCGAGTGCCGGGTCGGGCACGATCGCCGACTTCGGGGTGTTCGATGGCGGCGCGGTATCGGCCGTTGCCGGCAGCGTCGTGCCCGTGGTTGCGACCGTGCTCGCAACAGTGCTCGGCGGTGGCACCGAGGTGATCGCTGAGGGAACCGGTGACTTCCCCGTGGTCGTTGTCGCCTTGGCACCCGTGGTTGTGGTGTTGGCAGCGATCGTGGTGCTGGCAGCGGTCGTATCGAATGACTGCACGGGCGCATCGGCGAGTGGCGCGACGCCCCGGAAGATGTCGAGGATCGCCTGCATGTTCTTCGACTCCTTGTGCCAGATCAACACATCGGCGCCACTGATCTTCTTGCCCGTGGCTTCGATCTGATAGGTGCGGATCGCCGCAGGAGTGACCTTGCGTACGACACCGACGAACTCGATCATCTTGTCGATCGTCATTCCGGTGTCGACGACGATGTCGTTGCTGTACGACGCATAGAGGCTGCTGATGATCTTCGGCGTGAGCATGCCCTGCTTCGAAGCGGCAGTCAGCGTGCGGCGTAGGAAGTCTTGTTGGCGGGCGATGCGGCCCAGGTCGGACGACGGGTCTAGGCGCCACGTGCCGGTCGCGTCCTGGTACTGGAAGTGGCGAGACCGCACGTACTGGAGCGCCTCGACTCCGTCGAATCGATGGCAGCCTGCAACGGGCACGTTGAGCCCGATCGAGGGGTCGAGCACGGGGTACGGCAACGGCACGCTGACACCACCGACGCCCGACACCAAACGCTCGAACGCGCAGAAGTCGATCTGGATGAAGTGGTCGATGGGTACGCCGAACTCGTTCTTGATCGTGTCGATGAGCAGTTGCGGTTGGTTGGGACGGTAGGCACTGTTGATGCGACTGGTGCCGTGGCCCGGGATCTTCACGTACAGGTCGCGGGGGAACGACAACACTGCCGACCGACTGGTCTTCGGATCGAGGCGGATCACCATGATCGTGTCGCTTCGTGCGCCGCTGCGCGCTCCCTTGTCGAGCAGATCGGCACATTTCTTGTCGGTGGAGTTGTCGGCGCCGGTCACCAGGAAGTTCATCGCCGTCGGGTCGGCAACGGGGAAGCTGTCGGGCGTGACCTGAGCCGGCGGCAAGGTCTGACCGGGCGCTGCGGTCTGCGGAACTGCCGTGGGACGAGACCCGACGCCACGGCTGCCGCCGGTGTTGATCGCGACCTTCTGGCCCTTCTCGCCGGCGCTCTTGCCGATGAGCAGACCGACAGCGCCGGCGAAGCACAACACGACGATGATGCAGTTGAGCACCAGCACCATTCGCTGGCCTGCGGAATGGTGCCCGCGGAACGGCTGGGGTGCTTTCGGTTCCGCTTCAGCCATGACCGGTGCAGGATAGCCGGGCAGTCGAAGTGATGGGGAGCGCCCCATCGGCCCAACCTGAGTATCGTCGGGTCGTGCCATCGAAACGGTCGCTGTGGATGAACCGACTCGACGAACTGCACCTGCTGACCCCACTTCGGATCCTGGCGATCATCATCGTTGCAGTCATCGTCACGGTCGTCTTGCGCACGGTCATCAGCCGAGTGCTCAGCCGCACACTTGGGTTGGTTGGCGCCGAGCGCACCCGCGCCGAAGCCAGGCAGCGCGCGCTGGCTTCCGCCCTGCGATCGGCGGTGGTCGGTGTGGTCTGGGGCGCCGCCGTCATCACCGTCATCAGTGAGCTGGGTGTCAACATCGGCGGCGTCATCGCCACGGCGACGATCATCGGTGGCGCCGTCGCCTTCGGCGCGCAGACGTTGATCCGTGACCTCATCGCCGGCTTGTTCGTACTCGCCGAAGACCAGTACGGGGTCGGCGATCAGGTCGACCTCGGGTACGCCAGCGGCGAGGTCGAGCGGATCACGCTGCGAAGTGTGCGCCTGCGCGACGGGCAGGGTCGGGTGTGGCACGTGGCCCACGGCAACGTCATGCGCGTGGCCAATCTGTCGAAGTCGTCTCTCGCTCTACTTGACCTCGAGGTTGCTCGCGACAGTGACCTCAACGTGGTCGAGGAGGTCGCTCGTCGGCTCGCCAAGAAGTTGGCCGACGACGCCTCGGCCAGTGCGATGTTGACGGGTGCTCCCACGATGGTCGGTCTCACCGAGGTGCGTGACGACCGGTTGATCTATCGGGTCGCCGCTCCGACGCTGCCGGGCCGACACGACGAGGTGCGTCGGGTGTGGCGCGTGCTGGCGCACGGAGCCTTCCGTGACGGATCGTTGCGTCAACCCGTGGCCGCTGCTGCCGTGAGCGCCCCGGTGCCGTCACCGACGACCGAATGAGGTGGATGAGGCGAATGAGGCGCTAGTCGGATACGACGACCGTGGTTCCGATGCCGGCGAAGTCCCACATGAACATGGCATCGGCAGTTGCTTGGCGAACACATCCACCTGACAGCGCCTGCCCGAGCTGAGCATCGGACTCGATCGGCACGCCGTTTTCCTTGGGGATCTCGTGGAAGCCGATGTTGTCACCCTTCGGACCATGCGCGAAACGAACCATGAACCTCATGCAGATGTTCGGATGGTCGATGTTGCACGTGTAGCTGGACCGCGAGAACACTTGATACGTGCCAGGTGTCGGCTGGCCGAACCGGCCCGACACGCGGTACGTGCGAATGGTGACGTTGGTGGCATCGACGATCCACACCCGCATCTGGTTCTTCGAATAGACCACTCGTCGCCCGGCGCCCGACGCGTAGGGCACACCGGTATCGGGCGGCGCCTCGACCTGCGTCGTTGTCGGTTCCTCGCTCGGCGGCGGCGGAAGCGTTGGGGATTCTTGGATGCTGCTGCCGCGGGTCGCTGGTGCCGGAGCATCTGCCGCCGCGGCGACGTAGGAGGCGATCGGGGCATTGATCGGTGCATCGGGAGCTGCGGTGGTGGATGTCGACGTCGACGTGGAGGGCGTGGTCGCCGAGGCGATCGGCGACGGCAGGGCCGCGTTGACGCACAGCGCGGCGATGGCCACCAATGGCGCTACAAGTCGAACCCTCCCGTTCACCGTGAGCAGGCTAGTGGGCGACCTCTGCGTTCGTCGAGGGCGTCAGCCGCACGGCAATCAGCAGGGCATCGCCCGTCGACATCGTGAACTCGGTGACGCCACCGGCCTCGGCGAGGTCGGCGCGGCAGGCCTCGATGGCGGCGAGGGCGTGCGGTGGGCCGTCGACAATCAGTTCCTCGACCCCGGCGCGCTGACTCAGCTTGGCTTCGGTCTTGGCTCGACGAATGGCGCCCAGCACCTCGCTGACCGGGACGAGCAACGAGACATCGCCGAGTGAGGCGATCGACTCGGCGGTCGGCCATGGCATCGCGTGAACGGAGCCCTGCTGCCACCAGCTCCACACTTCGTCGGTGACGAACGGCAGGAATGGAGCGAACAGACGGTGGACGATCTCGAGGGCTTGACGCAACGCGGCGCGGGCAGAATAGGCGCCGTCGTCGCCGTGCGTTCCGTAGGCGCGGCCCTTGACCAGTTCGACGTAGTCGTCGCAGAACCACCAGAAGAACTCCTCGGTGCGCTCGAGCGCCCTGGCGTAATCGAAGTCGTCGAACGCGCGCGTGGCATCGCTGATGACCTCTGCGAGGCGGGCCAGCATCGCCCGGTCGATCACTGCAGTCGGGACCGTGCCGGCGGGTGGCTCGCCGAAGCCGAGCACGAACTTCGTGGCGTTGAGCAGCTTGGTGCCGAGCTTGCGGCCGATCTTCATCTGCCCCTCGTCGAACGCGGTGTCGACTCCGGGTCGCCCCGAGGCAGCCCAGTAGCGGACGGCGTCGGTGCCGTACTCCTCGAGCAGGTTGATCGGTGTGACGACGTTGCCCTTGCTCTTCGACATCTTCTTGCGGTCGGGGTCGAGGATCCAGCCGGAGATTGCCGCGTTCGTGAAGGGCAGGCAGCCGTTCTCATGATGACTGCGCACCACGCTGGCGAACAGCCAGGTGCGGATGATGTCGTGGGCCTGTGGGCGCATGTCCATGGGGAACACCCGGGTGAACAGGTCGGGGTCGTCGACCCAACCGCCGGCGATGTGCGGCGTCAGCGACGAGGTCGCCCACGTGTCCATCACGTCGGGATCGCCGATGAATCCGTTGGGCTTGCCGCGCTGATCGTCGTTGAAGCCCGTTGGGCAGTGGACGGATGGATCGATCGGCAACTCTGATGCGTCGGGTGCGAGTACGTCGTCGTACAGCGGGTTGCCCTCATCGTCGAGGCGGTACCACAGTGGGATCGGCACGCCGAAGTACCGCTGCCTGCTGACCAGCCAATCGCCGTTGAGACCGCCGACCCAGTTCTGGTATCGGTTGTGCATGTAGGCGGGGTGCCAGCGGAGCTCCGTGCCTCGTTCGAGGAGCTCGTTGCGCAACTTGTCGTCGCGGCCGCCGTTGCGGATGTACCACTGTCGGGTGGCGACGATCTCCAACGGACGCGTGCCCCGCTCGTAGAACTTGACCGGGTGGTTGATCGGGCGAGGCTCGCCGAGCATCTCGCCGGACTCGATGAGCAGTTCGACGATCTTGCGTTGTGCTTGCTTCGGCCCCAACCCGGCAACGTGCCCATACGCGGCCCCCCCGGCGGGGGTGCGGATCCACTCCGGCGTTTCGACGGCCATGCGCCCGTCGAAGCCGATCAACGCACGCGAGGGCAGGTCGAGCTCGCGCCACCAGGTGATGTCGGTGGAATCGCCGAAGGTGCAGATCATGGCGATGCCGGTGCCTTTCTCGGGATCAGCCAAGTGGTGGGCGAGCACCGGGACCTCGACGTCGAACAACGGGGTTCGCACGGTCGTGCCGAACAGTGGCTGGTACCGCGCGTCGTCGGGATGGGCGACCATCGCCACGCAACTCGCCAGCAGTTCGGGACGCGTCGTGTCGATCAACAAGTCGCCCCCGCCATCGCTGCGATGGAACGCCAGCTTGTGGTAGGCGCCAGGCACATCGCGGTCTTCCATCTCCGCCTGGGCGACGGCAGTTCGTTCATCGATGTCGTACAGCGTGGGAGCGTCTTGTTGGTATGCCTCGCCTCGAGCGAGGTTGTGCAGGAATGCAAGCTGGCTGGTGCGCTGGGCCCGTTCGCCGATCGTGGTGTAGAGGAGCGACCAGTCGATGGAGATGCCGAGCCGGCGCACGAGTTGTTCGAACACTTCCTCGTCGTCGTGGATCACGCTGTGGCAGAGCTCGACAAAGTTGGGGCGGCTCACCGGAAGGGCGCGATGGTCTTTCGGAACGTTGCCGTTGAAGGGCGGCGTGAACCCTGGGTCGTACGGCAGCGTGGGGTCGCAACGGACACCCGTCACGTTCTGCACGCGGCGCTCGGTGGCCAGGCCGTTGTCGTCCCAGCCGATTGGGTAGAACACGGTCTTGCCGCGCATGCGCTGGAAGCGGGCAACGGTGTCGGTGTGGGTGTAGCTGAACACGTGGCCGATGTGCAACGAACCGCTGGCGGTCGGCGGCGGGGTATCGATGGCGAATACCTGCTCGCGGCTGGCTGTACGGTCGAAGCGGTAGGTGCCGTCGGCTTCCCACCGCTGCATCCAGCGGGCCTCGATGCCGTCGAGCGACGGCTTGTCAGGGATGTTCGTCATAGTTCGGCCAAGGCTACTGATCGCCCGGCAGACGTACCGATGAGTTCAAGGGGGAATGTGTTCACATTTGATGATATTGTGTACACATGGAGGTCGGCGTGCGTGAACTCAAGCAGCACTTGTCGGACTACCTCGATCGCGCCGAACGAGGCCAGACCATCACGATCACTGAACGAGGTCGCCCGAAGGTGCTTCTCATTCCGTTGCCGGGGGGTGGCGACCGCCTTGCGGAAGGAATCGAGCAGGGTTGGATCACCCCAGCGGTCAGACCGGGCTCGCTCGCAGCCGCAAAGACGTTTCGGACATCCGAACGGATCACCGATGTTCTTGATCGCGACCGCGGCGACTGATCGCGCCGGTGACCACCTACGTCGATTCGAGCGCGCTGCTCAAGCGCTACTTTCCCGAGCCCGACTCGTCAGTTGCGGACCGCCTTCTCCTCAGCGATGCTGTGCTGGTCACCAGTTGGGTGACGTTGATCGAAGTGCAACGCAATCTTGCTCGGGTACTGAAGGGTGCCGAGCTCCGTGATGCCAAGCAACAACTTGCGGCCGATCTCGACGCGATGGCGCTCGTGGCCGTAGACGAAGCCGTTTGTCGCGCCGCAGCACAGATCGGCGAGCAGCTTGCCGTGCGATCGCTTGACGCGATCCATCTGGCCAGCGCCCAGCGACTGGTCATTCCGGGGCTGCGGTTCGTGACCTTCGACTTGCGACAGGCGCAAGCCGGGCGTTCGCTCGGCTTCACCGTGCTGGGCAGCTGATCACGGCTGCGGCCGCAACGCCGCGCGAACCCGTTCCGACCAATCAACCGATTCGGTGGACACACCGCGAGCATGGAGCTCGTTGCGCTGGTCGGCCAGGCTCGCGGCGGCACGGGCCGCACCGATCTCCTCCAGCCAGCGCTCGATCTCGCCGCGCAGGTGAGAAGCCAACGCCGGGCTGGCGCCGCCGGTGCTGACGGCGACCGTGACGGCGCCGTCGCGCGCCACTGCCGGCAAGGTGAACGTGCAGTTGGCCGGGTCGTCGGCCGAGTTCACCCAGATGCCACGGCGCAGAGCCTCGGCGGAGACGGCGGCATTGACAGCCGGGTCGTCGGTGGCCGTTACCACCAAGCGCGCCGCGTCGAGGTCGCTCGCTTCCCACGCCCGGGTGACGACCTGTATCGGCAGGGCGTGGATCCCCTCGATCACGTGGGTGGCGACGGCCGTGACGTCGGCGCGCGCGGCGAGCAGACCCTCGATCTTGCGCAACGCCACCCTGCCGCCACCCACCACGAGCACCGGCACGCCGGCCAGGTCGAGCACGATCGGATAGTCGAAGGCCACGCCAGGAGGCTAGCAACCGGCAATTGCCTCAATCTTGATCTAATTAGTCGGAATTCGGTAATATGCCCCGGTGACGTTGTTGCAAGCCCCCGCCGATCTCGAGCAACTCCATCCCACAGAGGTGTTGCGCTGGGCGTTCGACACCTACGGCGTCGCCGACGTAGCCGTCACCTCGAGTTTCGAAGACGCTGTGCTGGTGCACCTTGCGCTCAGCGTCGACCCCGCCGCGGACATCGTCCTGCTCGACACGCAGTACCTCTTCGCCGAGACCTGGTGGCTGGTCGAGCAGATGCAGAACCGATTCGATGCCAAGGTTCGCGTTGTCTCGCCCCGGCCCGAGGTGCAACGTGACAACCTGTGGCAGACCGACGTCGAGGCATGCTGCGCGGTGCGCAAGGTGGAGCCGCTCGCACGGGCGCTCAACGGCAAGGCGGCGTGGGTCACTGGCGTGCGCCGCGTCGACGGTCCGACTCGTGCCAACACGCCGGTCGCCAGCTTCGACATCAACCGCAACCTCGTCAAGATCAACCCGCTCGCGGCGTGGACCGACGACGACATGTCGTTGTATGCCGAGATCAACGAACTGCCCGCCAACCCGCTCAGCGCCCGTGGCTATCCGTCGATCGGCTGCTGGCCGTGCACGCGCCCCGTCGCCGAGGGCGAGGATCGGCGCGGTGGCCGTTGGGCCGGAAGCGGCAAGACCGAATGCGGGTTGCACGTGTGAACGCCACGGCCAGCCCCCATCTCGAGTCATTGGCCGACGAGGCCGTCACCATCATTCGCGAGGTTGCAACGGAATGTGAGAACCCGGTGCTGCTGTTCAGCGGTGGGAAGGACTCGGCCGTGCTGCTGCACCTCGCCGTGCTGGCGTTCGCTCCGGCGCGCTTGCCGTTCCCGGTGATGCACGTCGACACCGGCCACAACTTCGTCGAAGTCATCGACTACCGCGACGAGTTCGTGCGCAAGGTGGGTGCCCGTCTCATCGTGGCCAGTGTGCAAGCGTCGATCGACGCCGGAAGAGTGGTCGAAGACACCGGTCCGCGCGCCAGCCGAAACCGGCTTCAATCCGTGACGTTGCTCGACGCGATCGCCGAGCACGGTTTCGATGCAGTGTTCGGCGGTGGCCGACGCGACGAGGACAAGGCCAGGGCGAAGGAGCGGATCCTGTCGTTTCGGGATCGGCAGGGTCGATGGGATCCGCGCAACCAGCGACCAGAACCTTGGGACGTCCTCAACGCACGAATTCGCAAAGGCGAGCAGTTGCGTGCCTTTCCGCTCAGCAACTGGACCGAGCTCGACGTGTGGCAGTTCATCGACGCCGAGCAGATCCCGCTGCCATCGATCTACTACTCGCACCGACGCGAGGTGATCGCTCGAGACGGCATGCTGCTCGCCGTTGGCGGGCCGGTCGTGCTCGAGCCCGGCGAGCAGTCATCGGTCGAGACCGTGCGATACCGAACGGTCGGCGATGCCAGCTGCACCGGCGCCGTTCGTTCGGCGGCCGCCACCGTTGATGAGGTGATCGCCGAGGTCGCTGCGGCGCGCATCACCGAGCGCGGGGCAACTCGTGCCGACGACACCTTCAGCGAATCCGCAATGGAAGACCGCAAACGAGAGGGCTACTTCTGATGACCTCACTTCCCTCACTTCCCACTCTTCGCATCGCCCGGCCAAGTGTCGCAACACTTCGTGTTGCGACTGCGGGCAGCGTCGACGATGGCAAGAGCACGCTGATCGGGCGATTGCTGCACGACACCAAGACGGTGTTCGAGGATCAGCTGGCCGCGGTCGAGAAGGCCAGCCGGCGCTATGGCGACGGCGAGCGCAACCTTGCGCTGTTGACCGATGGATTGCGTGCCGAGCGAGAGCAGGGCATCACCATCGACGTCGCTCATCGGTACTTCGCAACACCACGGCGCAGCTTCATCGTCGCCGACACGCCGGGCCATTCGCAGTACACCCGCAACATGGTCACGGGGGCGTCGACGGCAGACGTTGCCATCGTGTTGGTCGATGCCCGCCACGGCGTGCTCGAGCAGACCCGTCGCCACGCCTTCATCGCCTCGCTGCTCGGCGTGAAGGCGATCGCCCTCGCCGTCAACAAGATGGATCTCGTCGATTGGGACGAGGGAGAGTTCGACTCGGTCGCCAAGGATCTCGCCGCGTACGTCGAAGCCTTGCCCACCCCGGTACCGGTGTTCGCCTTCCCGATCAGCGCCCTCCACGGAGACAACGTGGTCGCGGTCTCGCAACACTCGCCGTGGTACGAAGGCCCGGCATTGCTGGATTGGATGGAGACGTTCGACGCATCCGGCCCGGCGGAGTCCGCGGCGCGCCTCGACGTGCAGCGAGTCATCAGACCGCAGGGCTCCGACTTCCGAGGCTTTGCGGGTCGGCTCGTAGGCGGCCGCCTCGCGGTCGGCGACTCGATCACGGTGATGCCCAGCGGTCAGCGCAGTGTGGTGACCGGGATCCAGCGGTTCGGCCGCGAGCTCGCATCCGCCACGGCGGGCCAGGCCATCACGGTCTCGCTGGCCGACAACATCGACGCGGCCCGCGGCGATGTGCTGGTTGCCGCCGACTCGCCGGCGACGGAGTCGGTCTCCGGTCATGTGTGTTGGATGATCGATCAACCACTGCGTGAAGGTTCGCGGTACTGGTTCAAGCACGGCACCCGTGTCGGTCGCGCAGTGGTCTCTGCGGTCGAGTATCGCCACGATCTCCACACCCTCGAGCCGGTTGCGGCCGATCAGATCGCGCTCAACGATCTGGCAATGGTGCGGCTTTCACTGAGTGAGCCCATCGTCGCCACGTCGTACGAAGTGAGCCGTGAGGGCGGCCGCTTGATCCTCGTCGACGAGGCGACCAACACCACGGCAGGGGCCGTGATGATCACCGAGGCCGCGTGATCTCTCTCGTCGGTGCCGGGCCCGGAGATCCCGAGCTCCTCACCATCCGCGGACTGCGCCGCCTGCAGGACGCGGACGTCGTCGTGCACGACGCGCTCGTCGGCACTGGCGTGCTGGCCCTGGCCCGACCCGGTGCCGAGCTGATCGATGTCGGCAAGCGTCCCGGCGCTCCGGTCCCGCAGGAACTGATCAACGAGTTGCTCGTCCAGCTCGGGCGCAGCGGTCGTAACGTCGTGCGCCTCAAAGGGGGCGATCCGTTCGTGTTCGGACGAGGCGGTGAAGAGGCCCTGGCATTGATCGCGGCCGGACTCGACTTCGACGTCGTGCCGGGGGTCTCGTCGGTGATGGCCGCTCCCGCTGCTGCCGGCATTCCCGTGACTCATCGTGGTGTCAGTGCATCGTTCACGGTGGTCACCGGTCACCGTCAGCGCGGCGAAGCCGCGGTCAACTGGCACGCCCTTGCTCAGGTCGGTGGCACGATCGTTGTGCTGATGGGCGTTGCCCAACGCGCCGCGATCGCCGAGGCGTTGATCGCCGGCGGCCTGGCGCCCGACACGCCGGTCGCCGCGATCCGCCATGCGACTTCGAGCGAACAGCACGTCGCGCGTTGCGCACTCTCCGAACTGGCCGATGCTGATGTCGAGTCACCGGCAACGATCGTCATCGGGGCTGTCGCCGCGTTCGATCTCACCAGCGAATTCATCCGGGGGCTCGCGGTCGCCGACACGTAGGCTGGCGAGCCATGCTGCACCTGTACGACACTGCGACCCGGGAGGTACGTGAGCTCGCCCTGCGCGAGCCCGGCACGGTCAGCATCTACTTGTGCGGCCCGACGGTGTACGGCCCTCCGCACCTCGGACACGGAAGGGCGACGCTCGTCTACGACGTGCTTCGCCGCTACCTCGAGTGGCGCGGGCTTCATGTGCAACTCGTCAGCAACATCACCGACATCGACGACGCGATCATCAATCGTGCCAATCGTGAGAACCGGCCGTGGAAGGACATCACCACGAAATGCGAGTCGGTCTGGTTCCAGGCGATGGACAAGCTCGGCGTCGCCCGGCCCACCGACGTTCCACACGCCACCGAGTACGTCGCGGAGATTACGACGATGATCGGCCAGCTGGTCGATCTCGGCCGCGCGTACGTCACCGACGACGGCGTCTACCTCGATGTCGAATCCGTCGAGGACTACGGCCTGCTGGTCAACCAGCGACTCAGCGACATGCTCGAGGGCGGCGGCGACCGGGAGGTGGTCGGCGCCGAGAACAAGCGAAATCCCGCCGACTTCGTGCTGTGGAAGTTGGCCAAGCCGGGCGAGCCGTCGTGGCCGTCGCCATGGGGAGATGGCCGTCCCGGTTGGCACAGCGAATGCGTGGTCATGAGCCTCGATCTACTCGGCGAGGGCTTCGATCTGCACTGCGGGGGGATGGATCTCAAGTTCCCTCATCACGAGAACGAACGCGCTCAGGCTGTGGCGTTGGGCAAGCGGTTTGCCAACCACTGGATGCACAACGGCTTCGTCGTCGACGCCGAAGGCGAGAAGATGTCGAAGAGCCTCGGCAACGTCGCCAACCTCCTCGACCTGATGGATCTCTACGATCCGCGCGCCTATCGCATGCTGTTGCTCCAGTCGCACTACCGCGGTCCGGTGTCGGTCGGTCAAGACAACATCGAACAGTCGGTCCACGCGCTTGCCGGTCTCGATTCCTTCGCGGCGCGCACGGCAGGAGTCTCGGCGGCCAAGGCCGATGCCGACGTGTTGGCGAAGTTCTGCGAGCGGATGGACGACGACCTCGATACACCCGGCGCAACGGCGGTGTTGTTCGACACCGTTCGTCGCGCGAACGCCGCCCTCGATGCCGGCGATCCCGCCGCGCCGCCGCTCGTCGCTGCCGTGCACCAGATGTGCATTGCGTTCGGGTTGGTGCTCAACTCCGGCGGCGACGTTCCCGACGATGTTGCGGCCAAGGCCTTGGCGCTCGACGCCGCACGCGGTGCGAAGGACTTCGCCACCGCCGACGCGATACGTGCAGAGCTGCAGACCGCTGGGTGGACCGTCGAGACCACCAAGGGCGGCACGACGGTGCGCCGCTGACGAACGCTGCGCGATCAGCCGCTCGACGACATCGATGGCACCTTGGGCATCTCGACGTCGAGGCTGATCTGCATGGCGGTCGCGATGAACGCCTCGGCAGCTCGTGACTGCAGGCGATCGCGATGCCAGATGATGCCGATCTGCCGATCGAGGCTGGCACTCAGTCCGCGGATGGCGACCTGTGCATCGGGGATCGACCGTTCGACGGTGAGCAACGGCACGATGGCGACGCCGAGGCCGATGGCGACGAGTCGTTGCGTGGTGAGGTTGTCGTCGCTACGGAAGACGATTTTGGGCGACACGCCCACTCGCTCGAGAGCCCGTGCCACGCGTAGCGCGCAGAAGTCGTTGCTCGGCATCGAGATCATCCGCTCGCCTTCGAGCTCGGACAGTTCGACCGTGTCGGCCTGCGCCAGGCGATGGGTGGGCGCGGTGATCAGCACTGACGGATCGCGGATGAGCTCGACCATGGCGTGCGCGTCATCGAGCCCGGCGATGTCGGCGAATGCCAAGTCGGCCTGACCGCTGCGGATCAGCCCTTCGATCTGGTTGATCACGGGCTCGTTGCGCAGCTCGATGTTGATGTTCGGCCAGGCGGTGCGGAACTGGGCGAGCGTCGGAGGCAGCAGCCTGGCGCTTGCCGACTGGAACGTGCCGACCCGCAAGATGCCGGCATCGCCGGCGGCCATCGCGTCGAGGTCGGCCTTCGCCGCTGCCAGGCGAGCCACGATGTGTCCGGCATGCTCGAGCAGCACCTTGCCGGCCTCGGTCAACGACACCGAGCGCGGACCACCCGGCCGCTCGACCAGACGGTGGCCGACGGCGCGTTCGAGGGCGGAGATCTGCTGGGAGATGGCGCTCTGGGCATAACCGAGGCGAGTGGCGGCCTGCGAGAACGATCCGGTCTGGGCGACTGCCTCCAAGGCGACGAGGTGGCGAATCTCGACTCCGACTGGCAAATCGTATTTTGAGATGGATTCCAACATCTTTATCGATTTCCCTTATTGATCGCAGTGGACGATACTACGGTACAACATCGATTCTGAGAGGTGATCATCATGGCAGGTTTGGTCCTCATCGCATTGCTCGCACTAGCAGCCTTGGCCGCACGGTTCGGCGTCGACTCGCGGCCAGGTTTCTCCGGGCGCCCCGACTGGCGCGCGAAGGGCGCCTGACCCGTTGCCGTACGGCAACACTTCCCCGGATTAACGGACAATCGCCGGCTACGACGGGGTAGGGGGTGCTGGATCAGATAAAACGGGGGGTCGTGGCGAAGCGAGAGCGCACTCCGGTGCCCAGGGGGTACTGGACGATCTGGACCACCGTGGCGCTCG
>JANYKU010000100.1 GCA_025358075.1 Ilumatobacteraceae bacterium | reverse complement strand
GCCCGTTCCACGATTGCTGGCATCTGGCGGCTCCTTGGATGGCCGGCATTTCCGGTTGGTGACGATGCAAGGGCAGCCCTCGATCGCGCCGCCGAGCCAAGCAGACGTAGCCGTGAGCGGTCGCTCCACGCCGCGGGCGATCTCGGCGGTCTTCCCGTGCTACAACGACGCCGCAACGATCGGTGGGTTGGTGGACGATGTCCACGATGCGCTGGTGACGTTGGTCGAGGAGCTCGAGGTAATCGTCGTCAACGACGGATCGTCGGACGCCTCTCGCGAGGTGCTCGAAGGTTTGGCTGCGGGCCGTCCGTGGTTGCGTGTGATCCATCACCTGGTCAATCGCGGGTACGGCGGCGCTTTGATCTCCGGTTTCACAGCGGCCCGGTTCGATTGGGTCTTCTATACAGACGGCGACGCCCAATACGACGCCAAGGAAATCGCGGTGCTGGTGCCACTCGCGACGGATGACGTCGACATTGTGCAGGGCTACAAGTTGGGGCGGGGTGACACATTGACCCGCAAGATCATTGGTCGCTGCTACCACCACGTCGTCAAGAGATTGTTTTCGTTGCCGGGCCGCGACACGGACTGCGACTTCCGATTGTTCCGCAGGCAACTGATCGTCGATCGCCCGCTCACGTCGTCGAGCGGGGTGATCTGCGTTGAGATGATGCGCAGTTTCAGCCAATCGGGCGCCCGATTCGTCGAGACACCGGTGCACCACTACCACCGCCCGTCGGGAAAGTCGCAGTTCTTCCGGATCCCGTCGATCGCCCGCAGCATGCGTCAACTGCTGTCCTTGTGGTGGGAGATGGTCGTTAGCAGTTCGGCCAACCGCCGGACTTGGATGGTCATCGCCGTTGCTGCGATGGCATCGGTGCTGATGCGGCTGCGGATGTTGTGGAGCCCGGTGAGCGTCGATGAAGGCGGTTACTTGGCGATCGCCCGTAGCTGGGCGCACGGCAGGGTTCTCTATCGGGACGTGTTCGTGGACCGGCCTCAGGGGCTGTTGGTGCTGTTTCGGGTGTGGGACTGGCTGTCGGCTGGGAGTACGGGCTCGATCCGCATCATGGCGATGTTGTTCGGGGTTCTGCTGGTGGTGTCCACCGGCATTGTCGTCCGCGAAGTCGCGGGCGATGTCGCGGCCCGGTTCGCGGCAATGATCTGCGCGGTTGTTTCTGCTGCCCCGATTCTCGAGGGGTACGCGGCGAACACTGAATTGTTGAGTGGGGCGATGTCGGCTGCGGGCCTCGCGGTCGGTGTGCTCGCCTTTTCGAAGCACCGCCCCCACCTCTGGTTCTTCGCGTCCGGTTTGCTTGCCGGCGTCGCGTTGTCGTTGAAGCAGTCTGGCTTTGACGGCGTGCTTTCGCTGTTGGTGTGGCTCACCCTCGGCGTGGTGTTCTGCGCTGCCCGACGTGAAGCGGCGCTGAAGGGGATCGCTGCGCTCGTTGTAGGGCTGATGACAATCCTTGGCGCATTGATGCTCCACGGGGCGCTGACGGGCTGGTCGCGTTGGTGGTCAGCCGTCGCCGGATATCGGCTCAAGACCCAGAGCGCGTTCACCGGCGCCGATTGGCCCAACCTCGTGGCAACCGCACCGTACGCAGCGGTTGTGTTGGGAACGAGTGCCTTCCTGGCGGTGCTCGGTGCGGGGACCGTCACCCGTGGTTTGCGCCGCCGGGTTGCTGCGTCGCTGACGCCTGGGTCGGTGGTGCTCGTCGTGTGGTTGGTGTCGGCGGCGATGGCGTTCTTGATCGGTGGCGGCTTCTGGCGTCACTACTGGCTGTTGCTCGCCGCGCCATTCAGCGCTCTCGCGGGCGTAGGGCTTGCCCAGCTGCCGAGGCTCAGGTACGTGATGCTTGCGGCCACATTGCTGCCATGCCTGGCAATCACTGCCTGGGTCTATGCCGGCGACCCCGCGCACCTCAGTCTTCGCGCCGCCCACGATCACCACGCAGTCGTCGATGAGCTCGTCGCCAAGTGGTTCAACGCGCATCGCCAACCTGGCCAGAACATGTACGTGTTGTGCGCCAGCGCGGGCGTGTACGCGGACGCTCACCAGGATCCCGGTTACCCGTATCTGTGGCTCATCGAGGTGCACCGCGGTACCAACGCGCAGAACAGGCTCGTCGGGTACCTCGGAGATCCAGCCCGTGGTCCGCACTTCATCGCCGAATACCAACGCCCGTCCACCTGTGACTCCTCCGGTCGCGTCGATCAGATTCTGCGCCGCTCCTACCGACCGGTCGCGGTCGTCGGCAACGTCACCATGTTCGAACGCAGCAACGACCTGACCCTCGCGAAGTCACGAGCTGCTGGCTCGCGGTGAGCGAGCAACGAGACGACCGCCGGATTGGTCACCTGACGATCTCTGGGGGTAGGAGCGAAGGGTCGAAGAGCGCGATGAAGTCCTTCGTCGAGCCGGTCGTGACGCGGTTGAGGTGAGTCATCTCCGGTGTCAGTCCGATCGGCGTCGATGCGCCGGTTGACGGTGCGAAGGAGACGAACTGGGGCCAGGATCCGTTGATGTCGAGCTCCATGGCGAAATCGCAATGCGCCGCGAGAAGTACATCCGCCAGCCCTCGGATGTCGACGCGTTCGGTCACCACGTACATGATCAGGCCGTCAGCTCGACGGCAAATTGCAGATCGCCGATCGAGGGTCACATGGCCGTAATCGTCACCCCAGTAGATCGATGACGAACCCTGCTCTCGAGCGGCGGTGACCGCTTCTCTGCCTCCGTCGATCACCGGCGGAAGGTTCTGACGTAATGAGACCCACGATCCATCGTTGGTCAGATCGCGGCCATACACACCCAGCACGATCCTTCCGTCGGTACCGATCGCGAGCGTGGCGTCCCCGTCGATCAAAGGCTTCACTACTCGCGACTCTGTGTAGTAGCCGCCCTTGATGTGTTTGAATCTAAAGCCGCCGTTGAAGGCGGCGAGCAGTGCCGGCTGGGCCGCTGCCATGACCTCGGATCCGTTGTTCCACGGTCCACCACCGGGGAGCTCTGTGCCGTTGAACAGAGCTGCGTGGAGTCGTGTCGGATCAAACGCGGCGTAGCTCGCTGTCACGGTCGGTTGCCCGGGGAGCGGGTGAACGGACGTTTCCCACAGGACCGGTCCTGCTGCGGTCGATGCTGCGACACGCCATTGGCCGTCGCCTGGCAGAGATGGCATGACGGCCGACGGCACAGGTCGGGATGTGACGTCGCTTGTCGACGTCTCTGATCGTACTGTTACCGGCGTTGTCGCCGGGGGCGCTGCGGCAGAACTGGATGGCGAGTTCGCCGCGAGCGCTCCCGTCGATCCGGTCGCCCGAGGCGTCGGAAGCGATGGATCAGCCGACGACACGCCTCGCGAGCCATCCTTGACCTGGTTGCGCGCACTGATCGCGACGGCCGTCCAGAGAACCACCGCGACCAGTGTCAACATCAAGGCGATCCGTCGCTTTAGCCCGGGAGACACAATTGCCAGCGTATGTTCAGGTGGTTAGCGAGTGAACACGGCTATGAAGTCACGAGTATCGGCAGTGAGCCAGCGGTCGCCAGTGTGTTGCATGCCGTGCAACAGGCGCCGGCCGTGCACCGTGCCACCGCTACCGACGCCGTACGTGTTGAGTTGCACCCACTCTTGGTTGATGTCGAGCTGCATGCCGCGTACCGCCCCAGCGCGCACGAGCGTCTCAGCCAACGTCTCGACCGTGAATCCGTCGCCGCCCGCCCACACCAATGAACCATCGCTGCGGATCCCTGCCCCGGACCGCCATACGGCGCTCTTGTTCTTGGGGCCTGTGAAACCCCACTTCCTGTTGGCATCAGTGGTCAGATCGGGAGCAGGCTGCCCCTTGATCACGATCAAGTCGAGGCTCTGACGGGCCGAATCCATTGTCGAAGAGGCGCGAACATCGGTGCCCCAAGCACCGATGTTCGGCGTGCCGTTATCGTCGATCACGAAGGTCGCGCCCCCGGTGCGCATGTGCTGAAGAGTTCGATGTCCGAGGATCATTCCACCGTTGGAATCCTGGATGCGGAAGCCGCCGGAAAACGCTGCGACCAGGTGCGACTGACGTGCGACCTCTACGCTCGGAGGCCGGTCCCATGGCGAGCCGGGGATCTTGAGGCCCGGATACTGGCGCAGGCTGAACACCGTCGGGTCGATCCAGATGACCGCGTCCAACACCGAGGTGTGAACCGCGTCGGGCCGGATCGAGGTGACATAGGCGCCCTGCACGCCGTTCACGGCCGGTCCGAACGGTTTCCACTGACCTTCGTTGCCTACCCGCACCGCTGCCGGACTCGCCAGCGCAAGTGGTGGCACGAGATGACCGGCAACCAGCGGTAGAGCAGAAGGAGCGGCGACCCCGGCGGGCGAGGAAGTCGGCGTCGGCGTCGCGTTGACAACGGTCTCGACCGTTGGGCCCGCCGCGAGATTCGGGGTGCCGCCGATCTTGGCCTGGTGATTTGCGAACCACCACTGCTCTACCCGGTCGACAGCCCAACCAAGATGATTCTCGCGCGCCCACTCCACGGAACGCGCCTGAAGGCTGTCGCTGCCCGGGCCAGTCAGCGCGCGCCCATACGACCATACGACCGGCAGCATCAACAACACGACGGCGACGAGCACTCGGCGTCTGGCGTGGCGCCACCGTGTCCATTCCCGCCGCCAACGAACGGTCCAGCTGGCGTTGCCCGTGGCCGGCCCAGCCCTCCGAGACCGAACGGCTCGGGTGCGGCGCGGACCACCACCCCCACCGAGATCGTGGCCTGTAGGGCCACTCGACTCGAAGTCATCGAACTCTTCGTCGGCGGACACCACATCCTCTCGATACCGGCCTGCCGACTTCCGCAGCAACGGGTCCATAACATCGACAGGACCTGAATCCAACGTGGGGAAATGGTCAGGCGGAGCTCGTCTGCTCTGCGAAGTACGAACCGATTTCACTTGCATGAAGAGCGACGCCGCTCACGGTCATTTCGCAAGGCGGTGTTCGCCTGGTTTGGCTCTTGCTGAACCATCTGGATGTTTGCGATGAGCACGTAGCGTCCTATCGGGCGTCGTTAGCCACCGTACCGATGCAATGCTCAGGCGGCTCACTGTGCCGGGTAAACGATCGGTAAATCGAGGGTGCTCGGCCCGATCCTCGACGGCTCGAGTTCGTCGAGCCTCTCGGCGCTGGGTCGATCGTCAACCTGCATAGGCGTGGATGAATTGAAGGATCTCGATGTGCGTTGCTGTGTCGTGGAGCATGATCTTGACCAGGAGTGGAAGCAACGACGTTGGGGCAGTGTTGCGGAGCTCCTTCTTCAACAGACGAAGTTCTCTCGCGTCGCGTCGTTCGAGTGCAATCAGGCGGCGTGTTTCCTGAAGAAGCTCACGATCTACTCGTGGCGACAGAGCGGGCGTGCTGGGCCCGACGCTGATGCCTCGGATGATCCAGGAATCGATCCGGTTGCACATCTCGGCGATGACGTTGTGGTGCCGCTCTTCGTCTTCGATGATGAGCCGCCCGAGGTACCTGACGCCTTCATCGGGGGACTCGTCGACGAGTCGACGATAGGACTCGAGCACCGCAGCCTCGCATTCGCCGTGGGTTCGGAGTGCCTCGAGTAGTCGGTCGGGCGACCCGTGGTCCAAATGAAATCTCATGAGCGATCTCCTCGCGGACGCGGTTTGAAGCCGGGGACTGAGCGTAACCCGATGGTGTCGGCCGGAAATCACGCGAATGCCGCACTGTTGCCGTTGTCGACCGCCGCGCGTGTTAGCCGTCAGTCGCGCTCATCGAGAAAGTACTGCAACGAAGTCGCGTTGGTCTGCGGAGAGGTAGCGGTCAGCGTTGCCAGGCATGTCCGGTGAGAGCTTGTGGCCAATCGGTGCTCGCGGCGTGGTATGCGAGAACAGACTGAACGTGACCATGCTGGGATGAATGTCGAACTCCATCGCAGTTACGGCACGGGCTCGGCGGAGTGCATCTGCAAGGGTGTCTAGGGTCAGTCCCTGACCGCTCGCGTAGATCGTGTTACCCCCCAGGTCGACTCCGATTCCCGAGCGCCAAGTCGGCAGAGCGTGCTTGACCCGGCCCCAGCGTCCGCCAACGTTGAGTCGAAGTCCGTCGACGAGCTGGCCGTGATCAACGATAAGTTTCAGGTTCTGCCGGGTGGCCACGAGCGAGCGATCGCCTGCCGGATCGCGTCCCCACTCCAGCACTGTCGCTGATCCATCGGCGCGCACCCCCAACGTCGCCAGACCGCGTTCCAGCGGGCGAGCCAGACGACCTTCCTCCAGTTCGCCGCCTGGTGTGTCACCCATCTTGTAGCCCGAGTTGAACACCACCAGCAACTGAGCTCGATCGACGAGCGGAACCGATGCACCCGATGAGCCCTGGCCACCTCCGGGTTGGCGAGTACCACGGATCAACGCGAATCTCGTGGCTGACCGGTTCATCCAAGCAAGGGAGACCACGACTCCGGGATGACGACTGTCAGGTCGAAGTCGCGTCGTCGCGATCGACACCTGACCGGTAGGCGAGGCCAGGGCGGCGGTCCAGATGCCCTCTCCAGGCAGTGCCGACAACAGCACGGGGGTCATCGGCGCAGGCATCATCAGATTCGTGGTTGGGATCGCTGTCTCCATTGGCGGACCCGGTAGTGACGTGAGCCTGGCGGTCGTCGAGGGCAAGTTTCGCCACAGAAACCAGGTCTCGGCTCGGTCAACGGAGCCAGCAAAGTAGTGATCTCTCAGCCACTCGATTGTCCGTACATCGACGGTCGCGCTGCCTGGCACCGTCAAGGCTTTGGTGTACGAGGCACCGCAGACCAAGATCGCTGTGGTACCCAGCCCGGCTACTGCCAGCCGCGTGACCTGGCTCATCGGGTGCCGTCGATGCGTTCGACGGTCCGTGCCCAGCAATCGTCGCGTCGTGATCCACGCGACCAGCATTCCGACGACCACGCCGGCCAGAACGTCGCTTGTCCACTGGACACCCAGCACGATCTGTGTGACCACGCCGGCGATTGCGCCGACTGCGAGTGCGACGCGGCTTCGCAGCTGCGTAGGCGGAGTCACAGAACTCGAACGCATCAATATCGATATGCATACGGCAAGCGCCGCCGCTGTTGCGGCGCTACCCGACGGCCATGCGAAGCCAGCTTGGGTGACCGCGGCGTAGACGCCGTCCGGGCGCGGCCGAGCGACATACGACCCGGAGACCAGCACGACCGTCTCGGTTGCCACGACCGCGACCAATGGGGCGAAAAGCGTTCCCACGCGGCGGTTGCGTTGCCAGGCAACTCCGCCAACGATTCCGCCGACCACGATCATCGGCCAGATCGAACCGACGACGCTGATCAATTGGGCAATCCCGACCAGTCCCGGCGGGCGATGGTGGGCAACCCACCGGGCGACAATCTCATCCAACAGTTGAGCTAGTCCGGAGCCATCTGGCGTGCCGAATTCGATTCCCGTGAGTACGGACATCACCGCGACGAGAGCGATGAAGGTCAACGACCGAACCCACCGTAGCGATCCACGCAACAGCCCTCGCAGCATCGAAGCGCGGGTCGTCCTGGCCGCCGGGTCGGCACCGCCTTCGACGTTGAGGTCGCCCCGCATGCCCGACGAAGGCGGATCCGGTACAGCCTGATCTGTCTTGACTCGCGACATCGTGCCGGTCATGAATACAACGTTTGACCCGCCGAGCGAGCGGACGGTGAGACACGTGCAAGCTCCGGTTCAGAGTTTGGTCAACGCTCAGCAAACTCTGGCGCGGATCGCTACAAGCCGGGGCGTTCCGGAAGGTCGACGGTGAACGTTGCACCGTGCGGGTTTGTGTCGGTGATGGTGATGGTGCCGTGGTGGTTGGTGACGACGTCGTGGACGATGGCGAGTCCGAGGCCGGTGCCGCCGGAGTCTCGGGTTCGGGCGGTGTCGAGTCGTACGAAGCGTTCGAAGATCTGCTCGCGGTGGCCGGGAGGGATGCCTGGCCCGTCGTCGGCGACGGTGAGGCGGAGGATGCCGGATGTTGTTTGGAGCGTGATGTTGACGTGGCTGGTGGCGTGTTCTTCGGCGTTGTGGATCAGGTTGCGGACCATACGTCGGAGCTGGAAGTCGTCGCCGTCGGTGATGGCTGGGGTGGCGAGTCCGACCGTCGTCAGTTGAATGTCTTGTCGTCGCAGGGCGTGCAGCGCTTCGACGACGATGACGGCGAGGTCGACGGGGCCGGGTAGTTGGGGGAGTTCGTTGTCGATGCGGGCGAGAACGAGTAGGTCGTCGGTGAGGTGTTGGAGTCGTTCGACGTCGCCCAGGGTGTCGCGGGCGACGTTCTGCCACATGGTGCGGTCAGGGTGGCTGATGGAGATCTCGAGGTCAGCTCGTAAGGCCGCGAGTGGGCCGCGCAATTCGTGGCTGGCGTCTGCAACGAATCGTCGTTGTTGTTCGACCGAGATGTCGAGTCGGGCGAGGGTGGCGTTGACGGTTGTCGCGAGTTGTCCGATTTCGTCGCGTGCTGTGGGAACTTCGACGCGGCGATGAAGGTCGCTGGCGGTGATGTCGGCCATCGTGCTCGTGATGTCGCGGACCGGGCGAAGGGTTCGGCCGACGGCCCACCAGGTGACAGCGGCGACGATGAGGACCAGCATCGGAAGTCCGATAGCAAGGACGGTGACGATGGCGGAGGTGGTGCCGTCGGCGTTGCCAAGGTTCTCCCCGGCGTAGACGGTGAGAACCCCGGCATTGGTGGTGGCGTTGATCACGATCACTCGCATCGACCGCTGGTCGAGTGGCGGGATCGGAATGGTCAGTTTGAGCGCGTTGGTGCCGGTGGGGCGAACGGTGGAGATCGCCGGCTCGCCACTGATGTTCTCGGTCGAGGCAATGACCGAACCAGCCCGGTCGATGACCTGGACGAATGCGGTTTCCTCACCGGGGAGGGCAAGTTGGTGGGGGAGGGCGCCCGCCTCGGCAAGAGCTGCGATGTCGCGAGCACGCAGGCTCGCCGCCGTGGTCGCAGCATGGTCGAGTCGCCCGCGGAGCATGGCCACGAGCAGCAAGGCGCCGATGGTGAGCGCGACACCGACAGTGACGCACGCGACGGCGGCGACTCGGATGCGAAGTCCGACCCGTTGAAGCAGCGGATCATCAGCCATCGGGCACGAGGCGGTAGCCGGCGCCTCGAACGGTGCGCAGACTTTCGGTACGAAATGGTCTGTCGATCTTGCGGCGAATGTTGGACATGTGTACCTCGATCACGTTCGGATCGCCGTCGAAAGCGAAATCCCACGCGTGCTCGAGCAGATCAGTCTTGGAGATGACCTCACCACTGCGCCGAGCGAGAAACTCGACGATCGAGAACTCCTTCGCAGTCAGCTCGATCAACTCGCCGCCACGACTGCAAGTGCGTGCGGCCGGGTCGACGACGAGATCGCCGACGGTGATCTGCACCGGCCGCTCCGCCGCGCCACGTCGTAGCAGCGCGCGCAGGTGAGCGACCAGCACCACATACGAGAATGGCTTGGTGAGGTAGTCGTCGGCGCCAGTGTCGAGTGCTTCGGCTTCGTCGAGCTCGCCATGCTTCGCGGTGAGCATCAGGATCGGTGTCCAATTTCCCTGGTCGCGTAGACGCGCACAGACCTGGAAACCGTTCACTTTGGGCAGCATGATGTCGAGCACGATCGCGTCATACGGGTTCTCTGATGCCAGCCACAGCCCCTGTTCACCGTCGAGCGCGTTGTCGACCGCAAACCCCTCGGCCTCCAGCCCACGCCGCAACGTCGACGCCAGCCGCTTGTCATCCTCGACCACCAGGATCCTCACCGCCACAGCGTGCCAGACGAACCTGAAGCTCGGCCGAAGTGGTGCTTCAGGTCGCTTCGGGTCAACTCAAGGTGCAGCGGCGCATCGTGTCGACATCGGGACCGAACCTCCGACCCGAGCACTACGAAAGGACCTTTCACATGACCTCCCGATTGAAGAAGGCCAGCTACACAACGATCGTCGGTCTCGGCCTGTTCGCCGGCGCTGCCGGGATCGCCGCCGCAGCCGGCGGCGGCAACACGCCCACGCCGGCACCCCCTGCCGTCGTGACCCCAGCAGCCGCCAACAACGCCGCCGATACACCCGAGGCCAACGACACCCCGGACGCGACCGAAGTCCCCGCGGCGGCCCAGTCGAATGACGCGACCGACACCATCGACACCCCGGACGCCGCCGAAGCCCCTGGCGATAGCGGAGTCAACTGCGAGAACGGCATCGACACTGCGACCGGCGCCCAGTGCGACGGTGGCCCGGCAGCCAACCAGGCCAACGATCCGACAGAACAGGGGCAGCCGGCTGAATCCAACGGCTGAACGACGCCGGGCTAGTCGCTACTCGCCGATGAAGGGCCGTCGTTGCAACCTTGCCCTTCGCACCATGACGCGGCCTCCGTTGGCAACGTGGTGAAGTCAGCCTCCCGTAGTGGATCCTGCCGCCGGGCTTGTTGGGGCGGCGGGGATTGCGGCGTCGTTGGCCGCCTCCTGTGCCGCCCGCGCAGGCGACTCGCTGGCTTCGTGGGCGGGATCGGTGTTCGAGCGGTGGTCGCCGCCGCCGCCGCCCATGTGACCGGCTGTCTCCGCCGCCTCACGGTCGGCGGATTCCGTGGCTTCATGGGTCGGATCGTTGTTGCTGGTGTCGCCGGCCGTGCTTCCTGCGGCGGGTGCAGCTGGCGTGGCGGGCGTGGTCGCTGCAGGATTGGTGGGTGTCGTGGTTCCAGTAGCGGCGGCGGCAATGCCGGCGCCGCCGATCGCTGCGCCGGCGACGAGCGCCGCCGTGGCCAACTTCTTGCGTCCAAGGCTGAATCTCATGTGGCCTGCTTTCGTCGGTACCCGAATGTGTTCGGGGTTACGTTCATCTCACATCTGATTTGTAAGGCGCACCGCCCGATTGCGTGTGAGCGCGATATGAACTCGGTAAACCGTCGCAGTTTGCCTTGCGTTTACTCAACCTCGATGCTGCTCTTGCCTGGGCCGAGTTGGCTGCCGTCATTGCCGCACGTGATCCTCAAGGGCCAGTCATCCCGCGATGCGACCGGGCTCAGGACCTCGATGCCCCGCTGATTCCGCTGTCCGAGTTCTCGCCCGAGGAGTGGTCGCGAGCTGAACGACCCGCCACGGGCTGGCTCCGGCTCTTTGCCGGCTTTGCCGTGCTGGTTTGGGTGACGGTACTCGTCGGGATCTTTGTCGTTCATCGCGGCGTCTCTGGTGCGGTCAACGTGCCGGTGATCGGCGACCTCACCACCAACGCCGGACTGCTCGCAGCCCTCCCGGCGCCCAGTGCGAGTTCGAGCGACGACCTCGCCGCGCTGCTCGCCGAGTTAGTGGACTCGCGGCCCGAAGTACCGTTTGCACTACAGCCCGAGCCATCGGAGTTCTAGCCACGATGACACGCACGACCGACGCCACGCACACGTCGATGAGCCAAGTGTGGCTCGACGTCATCTCCGCGGTCGACTACCTGTCACGTGGGGACAGACATGGACTCACCGTTTACGACGCTCTCGAGGAAGCGTTGCGATGGCACACTGCCGCACTCGTCGCTGGTGGTGACGAGTTCCTGGCCGCTGCCGAGGCGAGTCGGCTTCCTTGGGACGACCCTGACCCACTTCGGAGCGTGGTGGAGCGCCTTGTGCTCCACCACCCGCCGGCTATCGATGAAGAATCGACATCGCCATGGGCGATCCACCACGCTCTCAAGGTCTGGGTTGATCAGATGGCCGACCAGTACAACGACGGCCACCAGTGGGTCCACCCACGGTCTGGTCGAACGATGCCGTCCGTGCTGATGCTGCCGTTCAAAACCGGCACCCAGTAGTCGTTGGGGACAGTTGAGTTGGAGCCGGCAAAGCCGATCACCCTGACCAAGGAGTGCGCGCGGCCTTAGCCTCGATCCACCGTCCGGGCCCTTTGAGTGGGTCGCTGCGGTGTGAGTTGAGTTCGCTGGCCCGATGAGTGTGCCCAGTGGTCTGCGGTGCAGCTTCGAGGCGCGTCGAAGCTGAGCTCGCCGTCGTGCGGGGTTC
>JANYKU010000094.1 GCA_025358075.1 Ilumatobacteraceae bacterium | reverse complement strand
AGGCGACGAAGGCCCGTCACGCTCTCCCGGTCGTGACAGGCTGCAGACGTGGACATCACCGAGCTCTCTGCCGCCGACCTATCGGACTCCATCCACCGGCACGACGTGTCGTGTCGCGAGGTGATGCACGCCTACCTCGACCGCATCGACCAGCAGAACCCAGCAGTCAACGCAATCGTCAGCTTGCGCGATCGCGTCGATTTGCTCGCCGACGCGGCAGCGTGCGACGACGAGATCGGCAAGGGCGAGTCCCGCGGATGGATGCATGGAATCCCGCAAGCCATCAAGGACCTCGCCGCTGCCAAGGGCGTGCGCATGACGATGGGTTCGCGATTGCTCGAGAACTTCGTGCCCGACTTCGATTGCTTGATGGTGAGTCGGATGAAGGCCGCCGGCTGCATCGTCATCGGCAAGACCAACGTTCCCGAATTCGGGCTCGGCTCGCACACGTTCAACGACGTCTTCGGTACGACTCGCAATCCGTTCGATCACACGCGCACGGCAGGCGGAAGTAGCGGCGGCGCGGCCGTTGCGCTGGCCACCCACATGCTGCCCGTCGCCGACGGCAGCGACTACATGGGCTCGCTGCGCAACCCGGCGGCATGGAACAACGTGTTCGGCTTCCGGCCGAGTCAGGGTCGCGTGCCCAACTTGCCCGAGCGCGACGCCTACCTCGCCCAACTCGGCACGGAGGGCCCGATGGCTCGCACCGTGCTGGACATCGCCCTGCTGCTCGGCAGCCAAGCCGGCTACCACCCGGCGTCGCCCTTGTCGCTGTCCGGTCGCCTCGACGAGTTCGCCACCGTTGCGGGTGCGCGCACCGCCCTCACGGCTGACCCTGCCGGCACGCGAGTTGGCTGGCTCGGGGATCTCGACGGCCATCTGGCGATCGAGGCCGGCATCATCGAATGCTGCACCGCCGGGCTGCGCCGGATGGAGGGTCTCGGCTGCACGGTCGATCCGGCTGCGTTCAAGATGTCGCCGGAGCGGGTGTGGGATGCCTGGCTGGTGTGGCGTCACGTGCTGGTGTCGGCGGGGCTGTCGCCGCTGATCGCCGACCCGTCGCGCCGCGAGCTGATGAAGCCGGAGGCCCTGTGGGAGATCGACAACGGCATGAAGGTCACCGGCCCACAGATCTCGCAGGCATCGGTCGAGCGCACGCTGTTCTTCGCCAGCATCACTGCGCTGTTCGAGCGCTTCGATGTGCTCGCTCTTCCCACCGCGCAGGTGTGGCCGTTCGAGGCCGGCGAGCGCTGGCCACGCCACATCGAGGGCCGAGAGATGGACACCTACCATCGATGGATGGAGGTCACTTCGTATGCGACCTTCGCCGGGTTGCCGGCCATCAGCGTGCCCGTCGGTTTCGATCAGCGCGGCCTGCCGATGGGGATGCAGCTGATCGGTCGGCCGCGTGGCGATGTCGAACTGCTCCGCATCGCTCGCGCCTACGAGACGACACTCGACCGATGATGCACCCGACCACGAAGCAACTTGTCGACCATCTCGGTATGACACCGCTGCCGGTCGAGGCGACCTTCTTCGTCAGCACGTACCGCAGCGCGGCCGACATGCCCAACGGCGGACCGGTCGGCACGGCGATAATCGGGTTGTACAGCAACGAACCGCCGAGTCGCTCGCTGTTCCACCGCCTCGACTTCGACGAGGTGTGGCACTTCTATCGGGGCGATCCGATGCGGCTCGTGCTGTTGCATGCCGAGGGTACGAGCAAGGAGGTGATCATGGGACCCGATCTGCTCGCTGGACAGCTCGTGCAGTACGTGATCCCAGCAGGCGTCTGGCAGGCCGGCGAGCTCGTTGACGGAGGCGAGTGGGCGCTGTTCGGCTGCACGATGACGCCGGGGTTCACCAGCACGTGCTTCGAGGGTGGCCGCATCAGCGACCTGCTCCCCAAGTACCCCGGCCGTGAGGCCGACATCCGCCGGCTCGGAATCCCCGACGACCACGACACGACGATGCCGGGCGGGTTCGCCACCTGAACTCGCACTGATAGGGTCCGATTCAGCAATACCCAGCAATGAGGAGGGCTTCATGCCCGGGAAAACGCCACAGAAGGCTTCTGCCAAGAAGGCCGGCAAGACGCTGAAGGAAAAGCGCGAAGCCAAGCGCGAGAAGAAGGACAAGCGCCCACCGCTCGGCTAACGAGCAGGCAACCGCCTTGACGCATCAGTATCTGCTGCCGCCGTCACCGATCGACAACGTCGACGACTACTTGGCGGCCGGCGGTGGACGAGGGCTCGAGAACGCCCTCCAGATGGGCGACGCCGCCACGATCGACGTGATCACTGCTGCGGGTTTGCGCGGGCGCGGCGGCGCGGGGTTCTCGACCGGGCGGAAGTGGGCCTCGGTGCGCACTGCCGGGTCCGGCCCGAGGTTCGTCGTCGCCAACGGTGCAGAAGGTGAGCCGGCGACGTTCAAGGATCGGATGTTGATCCGCGTGGATCCGTATCGCATCGTCGAGGGTGCGGCCATCGCCGCGCTGTCGGTCGGCGCCGGCACGGTGTACCTGGCGACGAAGCGCTCGTACCGTCGCGAGGTGCAGGCGTTGACTCGCGCAGCCGTCGAGCTCAGTGCAACGGGTTTGCTCCAGGAGCTCAGCGTCAACGTCGTCGAGGGCCCCGACGACTACCTCTACGGCGAAGAGAAGGCATTGCTCGAGGTGATCGAGGGCCGCGATCCGCTGCCTCGCCTACTGCCGCCCTACGAGCTCGGTCTGTTCGCCACCGATTCGGCCATCGGTTGGGAGGCAGGCTCCCGGCCGGTGTCGGCGCGTGGCGAGTCGAACCCGACAGCCGTTAACAACGTCGAGACGCTGGCGTCGGCCGCGCACATCATGGCCAACGGAGTCGAATGGTTCCGAGCGATGGGCACGTCGGCGTCCCCCGGCAACGTCATCGCCACGGTCGTTGGCGACGTCGTACGCCCCGGTGTGCACGAGGTGGAGATGGGCACGCCGTTCTCCGCACTGCTGGAGTTGTGCGGCGGACCGTTGCCGGGTCGGCGCTTCAAGGCGGCGTTCTCGGGCGTGTCCAACGCGGTGCTCCCGGCCGATGGCTTCGACACGCCGTTGACCTATGAAGACTTCGCGGCGCAGGGGTCGGGGCTCGGCGCTGCCGGGTTCGCGGTGTACGACGATTCGGTCAACATGACCGTTGTCGCCCACGAGTTCTCGCGGTTCCTGGCGATCGAGTCATGCGGCCAGTGCCCTCCATGCAAGCAGGGCTCGTTGGCGATCACTGCCGACCTCGCGGCGATCTGCAACGGTGGGGCCGGCGACGAGATGCTCGGTGACATTGCCAACCTTCTGCGTTCGGTCACCGACGCCAACCGCTGCTTCCTCGGTACCGAGGAACAACTTGTCGTGTCGAGCATCATGCGGCAGTTTCCCGAAGACGTTGCCGAACTGCTCGAGGGTCGTCCGTCGTCGACGCGCTCGGTGTACGTGCCATTGATCAAGGACATCGCTGCCGATGGCACGGTCGAGTACGACCGGCGCCACGGCGATCGACCTCTTGCGTGAATCAGTTCGCCGGCAGACGACCGATGCCGCCGTCCTGCAGCAGCATTCCGGTCAGCGTCCGGTCGAGGTTGCGTGATCGCCAACTCAACATGGCCGTCGCTTCGGCGAGAACGATCGCCGCGTCGGAGACCTCCGTCTGCCATGTGGGGTCGGCAGCGAGATCGAAGCATCGCCACGACCCGTCGCCGAAGTGCACGAAGGCCCGATCGCGGCTACGCCGAACCGCGAGGTTCTGTCGTTCCAGCCGCCGGTCCCAGGGCCACGGGTGGTCGCCGAGGGGGATGAACACGTCGCGCCAATCCCACTCGTAGTACGCCGCGTCGCGCCATGAGGGCGGCCGGTCGCCGCGCAGGAATGGTGTGAGCGGAAAGCCGTCGCATTGAGTTGGCACGGCGACGCCCATCGCGTCGCACAGCGTCGGCATGATGTCGACGTTCTCAGTGAACTCGTCGACGACGCCGACCGTTTCGAACCGCGGATCGCGCGCGATCCCCAAGATCGCGTAGCTCGATTCGTAGAACCCGGCCTTCTGGATCAGCCCCTGATCGCCGAGCTGTTCGCCGTGATCCGAGGTGACGACGATGACCGTGTTGTCCCACTCGTCGCGCTCGGCCAAGGCGGTCCACACCCGCGCCAGTTGGGCGTCGACCTCGCTGATCATGCCGTAGTACTGGGCGCGCATGTGTGCGACTTCGGCGGGATCGGTTGGCGCTGCCGCCGGACTGGTCAGCATGGCGTCGACCAATCGGTGACGGTTGGCAGGAATGGGCAAGGGTGGCGGGCACTGTGCTGGGTCGTACATGGTCGCGAACTCGCCGGCCGCGCTGTACGGCGGGTGTGGCCGCAGATGCGAGAGATGGGCGAACCAGGGTTGGTGCTGCTCGCCGAGCCACTCGAGAAACGCATTGGTCAGGAACGTCGATGTCGAGAGCTCCGCTGGGCGCTCGTGTTCGAGGCGAAGCGCGGTGACGGGATCGGGGAAGTCGTAGCCGTGCTCGTTCAGCCATTCCAGCCACGGAAGCTGCCAGCCGCCCATGTCGAGCACCGCATCGAACCCCGGAAGGACTCCCTCGTAGGTGGACAGCCGAGGGTCGGCAGGATCGCTGACGAGTCGTGGATCGACGCCTTGATCGGTGTAACCGAACAGCGCGGGTGCGTATCCGGCCCGGCGTGCGGCGCGGGCGATGTTGTCGAACCGAGCGTCGAGGGGAGTGCCGTTGGCCACCACGCGATTGTTCATCTGGTAGGTGCCGGTGTAGAGAGCAGCCCGTCCCGGCGAGCACGGCGCGGCCTGCGAGTAGTGACGGGTCAGGCGAATCCCATTGGCCGCGAGGTGGTCGAGGGCAGGCGTCTTGACCACCGGATGGGCGGCGCACGAAAGACAATCGGCCCGGAACTGATCGAGGGTGATCAGCAAGATGTTCGGGGGTGCAGCGTTGTCGCGGGCCATTCCCGGCAGAATACGTGGGTGAAGTCGCGGCGACGGGCCCTGACGCTGGCGGTGGCGATGCTTCTCTTCGGCGCCGGAACAGCCCAAACACCAACAGTCGCCCGCGCCGATGTTCCTGAGCTGGCGTGGTGCACCAGCGACGCCGGGCTGGCCATCGGCTCGGCGGGTTCGAGTGTGGCTTGCCTGCAATTCACTCTTGCCGCGTTGGGCCTGTACCACTCGACACTCACCCAGAAGTACGACAAGCACACCGCTGAGGCGATGGCCATCTTCCAGTCCAACAACCCGCCGTTGCGGGTCGACGGGGTCGCCACGCCGTTGGCGCTCACCCAGATGGGCATCTACTCCGGGGTCGATGCCCAGCCACCTCCCTTGTGCCTTGCCGACGCTCGTCTTGGTGCAGGTTCCAGCGGTCCGTCGGTGACATGCCTGCAAGACAAGTTGACCAAGGCCGGCTACCTGCACGTGGCCTCGACCGGCAAGTTCGACAAGAACACCTCCGACGCAGTCCGGGCGTTCCAGGTCGCGACCCCACCGTTGCCTACTGACGCCGTCGCAGGGCCGTCGACGCTCGCGGCTATGGGCATCTGGAGCGGCAAGACCATCGTTCAGGGTGGGCAGGTGCCGACAGTCGCCGCCGGCGGCCCGTGGCCGGCGGGTCGTGAGCCGTATCCGAACTGGAACCTCACCGCCGACGGCATTCCCTACTACGGCAACCACGTCGCCTGCACGGCGGCCAACGCCAACATCATCGCCTCGGAGTTCGCCAAAGACGGCGCCGACGATGCGACCCAGCAGTGGGCCACGTACATCGCGTCACGCGAAGGTGGCTGCAACTACGCCAGCGTCAACATCAACCCGGCCACGCGCGACGACTCGCATTGCACGTTCCAGCTCAACGCGCTGGCCGGCATGTTCGAGCCCCACGGCGAGCTCGGGCGCCGAGGCTGGACCACCGACTCGGTGAAGCAATCGATGCAGAACTGCGCCGACGCGGCCAGTGATCTGTGGGTGTACTGCGGCAAGGGCCCGTGGACCCCGCCGTACGCCTGCGCCCCGCCGTGGGCCGGCGACCTCGGCTTCGGCGACGCCTAGCGCGTCGGGCCTCCGCTGGTGACAGGATTCAACATGTGTCGACTGTTGATCCGAAGTTCCTGAGTCAGATCCGTTATCGCTGCATCGGGCCGACCCGTGGTGGTCGGGTGGTGGCAGTGGCCGCCGACCCGAAGCATCAGTCGGTCTTCTACTTCGGCGCCGTCGCCGGTGGCGTGTGGAAGAGCGACGATGCCGGTCAGTACTGGGAGAACGTGACGGATGGCTTCCTCAGCACCGGATCGATCGGCGCGTTGGCGGTCGCGCCCTCCGATGGGAACGTCATCTACGCCGGCACAGGCGAATCGACGATCCGCATCGACGTCACCCACGGCGACGGCGTCTACAAGTCGACCGATGCCGGCGTGACATGGCGACACATGGGCCTCCCCGAGTCACGTCACATCGGGGAGATTCGCGTCCACCCTCACGATCCCGCCCTCGTGTACGTCGCCGCGCTCGGCCATGCATCGAAAGACAACCCCGAGCGCGGGCTCTACCGATCGAAGGACGGTGGCGAGAACTGGGAGCTCGTGCTGCATGTCAGCGAACGCGCCGGTGCCGTCGACGTGTCGCTCGACCCCAACAACCCGCGCATCATCTTTGCCACCATCTGGCAGACCCGCCGCACGTTCTGGTCGATCGACAGCGGTGGCCCCGACAGTGGTCTGTGGCGTTCGCGAGACGGCGGCGACACGTGGGAGAACATCAGTCAACACCCCGGCATGCCCGACGGCATCCTCGGCAAGATCGGCGTCTCGGTGTCGCCGGCACGCTCCGGTCGGGTCTTCGCGATGGTCGAAGCCGAGGGCCGCAAGCGCGGCCTCTACCGTTCCGACGACATCGGCGAGACCTGGGAGAAGGTGTCATCGAACCCCGATCTCGGCTGGCGCCCGTGGTACTACCAACACGTCATCGCCCACCCCACCGATGCCGACGAGGTGTTCGTCATGAACATGAAGGCATGGAGATCGGTCGACGGCGGCAAGACGTTCGAGGAGTTCCACACGCCACATGGCGACAACCACGGGCTGTGGATCGACCCCGCGAACCCCGACCGCATGATCGGTTGCGACGACGGTGGGGCCTGGGTGTCGTTCAACGCCGGCACATCGTGGTCGACGATCTACAACCAGCTGACCGCGCAGTTCTACCACGTCGCCACCGACGACCAATTTCCCTACCTGGTGTACGGCTCGCAGCAGGACAACTCGAGCATCGCAGTGCCCAGCCAGGACGGTCGTGGCGCCATCAACTGGGCCGACTGCTATGCGCCTGGCACCGCCGAGAGCGGGTATGTGGCGCCCAAGCCCGGCGACCCGAACATCGTGTACGTGGGCGCGATCGGTAGCTCGCCCGGCGGCGGCGAGTCACTCCAGCGCTACGACCACACCACCAAGCAAGTCCAGCTCGTCAACGTGTGGCCCGAGCCCTACCACGACGGAAACACCGCCGAAGTCCGCTTCCAGTGGACCTATCCGATCGTGTTCTCACCGCACGACAGCAACGTGCTGTACGTGGCCGGCAACAAGCTGTTCCGCACGACTGACGAGGGACACAGCTGGCAGACCATCAGCCCCGACCTCACGTATGCCGACCCAGCCACCATGGGTGTCTCCGGGCCACTCACGATGGACACAGCCGGCGCAGAGATGTATGCGACGATCTTCTCGTTGATGGTGTCGGCCCATCAACAAGGCGTGCTGATGACCGGGTCGGATGATGGACTGCTCCATCGGTCGATGAACGACGGCGGTGACTGGGTGAACGTCACCCCACCCGACCTGCCGAAGTTCTCGCAAGTCACGATGCTCGCCGAGTCACCACATACATCCGGCACGATCTACATGACGGCGGCCCGCCACAAGATGGGCGACTACGCGCCGTACGTGTACAAGACCACCGACCTCGGCGCCACATGGACTCGCATCGATGCCGGGCTGCCGCAGCACGAGTTCTGTCGCGTCATTCGAGAAGATCCGAATCGCCGAGGTCTGCTCTACGTGGGCACCGAGCTCGGCATCCACGTGTCGTTCGACGATGGCGCCAACTGGCAGTCGCTGCAGTGCAACCTTCCGGTCACGCCGATCTACGACTTCGTCGTCAAAGACACCGACCTCGTGGTCGCGACGCACGGGCGCTCGTTCTGGATCCTCGACGACCTCACGCCGCTGCACCAGATGCACGACGACCTGTTCGCTGCGAGCCGGCACCTGCTCAAGCCACGCGACGCCGTCCGCACGCCTCCGCACATCGCTGCAGTGTGGGGCGGCACGCCGGGTGGCAAGAGCTACCACGTCACCAGCGGCCAGAACGCCGCGTTCTATGTGGAAGAACTGGAGACCGGCCACGTGCGCAAGCGGGTCATCGACGCCGGCGACGACCTCGAGCGCGGCGTACGGATCATGTACTTCCTCGACCAGGCGGCCGTCGGCGAGGCAAGCCTCACCATCACCGATGGCGACGGCAAGGAGATCGAGACCTTCTCGAGCACGATTCCCGCCGACAAGAAGGATCGCCACGGGCTGTACATCACGGCGGCTGCCGGCATGAACACCTTCCAATGGCCGATGACGCACCCCGAAGGCGTGAAGATGGCCGACAGCGAGTTCCACAAGCGGCCCGGCGGCCCACTGGCCAAGCCCGGCAGGTACAGCGCGACGTTGACGGTCGGAGATTGGTCGATGACCCAGTCGTTCGCGCTGCTCAAGGATCCTCGGATCACCACGTCCGACGCTGACTTTGCCGAGCAGTTCGACCTGCTGATCGAGATCCGCGACAAGTTGTCGGAGATCGTCGCCGGCGTGAACACGATCCGGTCGTTGAAGCGGCAGCTCGGCGACTGGGCGACGCGACTGGCCGACAACGAGTCTGCAGATGCTGCGATCACCGCTGCCGAGGCACTCACGAAGCAGCTCGAAGGCATCGAGAACGAGCTCGTACAAGTCGAGTTCACCTCCGCCGGCGACACGTTGAACTACCGCGAGAAGTTGTTCGAGAAGCTCATGGAACTGCCCCCGGTCGTTGCCAGCGCCGATGCACGTCCGACCACCCAGTCGTACGCGGTGCATCAGAAGCTCGCCGGCCAAGCCGACGAACAGTTGTCGGCGTTGACAGCGCTCATCGACGGAGACCTGGCGCAGCTCAACGGTCAGCTCGGCGAGCTCGGTGTGAGCATCATCGGCGCCTGATCGAGCCGTCGAGTTCGACGTCAGCGCCAGTCGGATGGGCGGTCGAGATGGTCGGTCACGGTGCAGTCGTCGTTGAAGACCACGAAGCGATCGAAGCTGCGCAGGAACCACCGGTCGTGGGTGACGGCGATGACGGTGCCTTGGAACTCGGCGAGCCCGGCCTCCAACGCTTCTGCTGACACGAGATCGAGGTTGTCGGTCGGCTCGTCGAGCAGCAGCAGCGTCGCCCCGCTCAATTCGAGGAGCAGGATCTGGAATCGAGCCTGCTGACCGCCGCTGAGCGTGTCGAAGGTCTGATCAGCACAGCCCTGCATCTCGTACCGGCGCAACATGCCCATGGCGGGTCCGCGAACCACGTCGTTGCGATGGAGGATCTGCAGCAAGGTCTGTCCGCTCCACTCCGGGTGCTCGTGCGTCTGGTTGAACAGCCCCGGCACGACCCCCGCGCCGAGGCGAACGTCGCCGCTGTGGGCAACCGAGTTGTCGCCTCCGAGGACGCGTAGGAAATGGCTCTTGCCGGCACCGTTCCCACCCAGCACCGCGACGCGCTCGCTGTACCACAGCTCCAGATCGAAGGGGTCGGTCAATCCCTCGAGCTCGAGTCGCCGCACCGCCAGCGCCCGCTTGCCGGTGCGTGCTCCACCGAGGCGCATGTCGATTCGCTGTTCACGAACGAGTTCCGGTGCCTCGGTGCGCTCGAGGAACTGCCGCAGCCGGCTCTCGGCGGCCTTCAGGCGGGGCGCGAACGTGTCGCTGATCTTGGCTCGACGACGCATCTCGATCACCAGTTCTTCGAGCCGCTTGCGTTCGTCCTCGAACACCGCCAACGCGTGCTCGCGGTTCTCGAGGCGGGCCTGGCGGGCTTCGTGATAGTCGGCAAACCCGCTGCCGTGGGTCCACGCGCCGCTGGCCTCGACGGTCACGATCTTCGTCGCGCTCGCGGCCAACAGTTCGCGGTCGTGACTGACGAACAACATCGTCTTGCGGCTGGCGCGCAGCTCACCCTCGAGCCAACGCTTGCCGGGTACATCGAGGAAGTTGTCGGGCTCGTCGAGCAACAACACGTCGTAGTCGCTGCGCAGGAGGGCCTCAAGGGCCAGCCGCTTCTGCTCGCCGCCGCTGAACGTGCGCAGTGCTCGTCGTTCGAGGTCGGCGAACGGCTCACCGATCGCTTTGGTGCAGCAGGCGTCCCAGAACACCTCGGCTTCGTAGCCACCGGCGTCGCCCCATTCGGCGAGCGCAGTTGCGTAGCGCATCGGATCGGCATTGGCCGATTCCTCGGCGCGGGCCAGCAGGGCCGCTGCTTCCTGCAGACGTTGCGGAGCCAACGACACCATCAGGTCGCGCACGGTCTGGTCGTTGTCGCCCACCAGTTGCCGCATCACCCCGAGGCGGCCGTCGATCGTGATGGTGCCGGTCGTGGCGGTCGCCTCGCCGGCGATCAGGCGCAGCAGCGTGCTCTTTCCCACACCATTGGCGCCGACGAGGGCCACCCGGTCTCCGTTGCCGACGCCGAAGCTGACGTCGCGCAGCAGCTCGGCGCCCCCCGGACGCCGCCATCCCACGTGGCTGACCTGGATCGATCCCATAGCGCTGGCTCACGCTATTCCGATGCGTCCCGCGGCGCCCCGCCGTTATTTCACTGCCGGGTTGGGTCGCGATGCGTTCGGGTAGGCTCGGCATCGATGTTGCAGAAGGCCCAGCCGCCGTCCACGTTGCCCCAGGCCAACGATCCGTGTTGGTGCGGCAGCGGTCGCAAGTACAAGCGCTGCCACAAGCCCCTCGAGGGTCGGGTCACGCAAGGGGTCGTCGGTCCTCGGCGAAGCGTGCCCGATCACATCGTTCGTCCCGCGTATGTCGCCAGCGGGGTGCCCGTCAGATGGGCTGAGCCGCGCGTCAAGTCGGCCGACATCATCGAACGCATGCGCCACGCCGGCATCGTTGCCGCCGAAGTGCTGCGCCTCGCCGGCACGATGGTCAAGCCCGGTGTCACCACCGACGAGATCGACGTCTACGTGCACGACCTCACCATCGAACGCAACGCCTACCCGAGCCCGCTCAACTACAACCACTTCCCGAAGAGCGTGTGCACCAGTGTCAACGAAGTGATCTGCCACGGCATCCCCGACTCGCGGCCGTTGCAAGACGGCGACATCATCAACATCGACGTCACCGCCTTCGTGGGTGGGGTTCACGGCGACACCAACGCCACCTTCTTCGTCGGCACGGTCGACCCGGCCAGTCAGCAACTGGTTCGAGTCACCGAGGAATGCATGTGGTTCGGCATCGAGGCAGTGAAGCCGGGCCGCCCGATCAGCGACATCGGCAAGGCGATCGAGACGCACGCCAAGAAGTACCGGTACGGAGTGGTCAAGGCGTTCATCGGGCACGGCATCGGCGAGCAGTTCCACACCGACATCCAGATCCTGCACTACTACGACGAGCGCGCCAACATGATCATGCGGCCAGGCATGACCTTCACCATCGAGCCGATGATCACCATGGGGTCATGGCAGCACAAGATGGTGTTCGACGACAACTGGACCGCGGTCACGTCCGACGGTCGGCGCACCGCGCAATTCGAGCACACCATCCTCGTCACCGACGATGGCTTCGATGTGCTCACCGCCCCCGGCGCCGTTTCGCCGATGGCGCCCTGGAACCGCTGACACTCGGCCCAGGACTTACGCGACGGATTCGTCGCTGAGCGCAGCGAGGTTGCCGATTTCGGTTCCGTCGGGTCGATACGTGTGCCAGTGGCCATCGGGGTCGCGCCAGGTTCGGTAGCCGCGTTGTTTCCATCGGTTGTGACGTGCACAGGCGGGTCCGCCATTGTCGGGCCGGGTCGGGCCGCTAGCGGCCCAACGTTGGGTGTGATCGGTTTGGCAGCGCCCGGAGCGAAGGTCGCATCCGGGCCAGGTACACCATCGATCGCCCAAGAGCACGGCGTCGCGGGCGGCGCCGGTGAACAGCCGGGAGCGACGACCCATGTCGATGACGACACCGGCGGTGTCGAGCACGACCCGACGAACATGGCCACAAAGCACGGCAGCGAGCATGTCGCCAGGATCCAACTGGTGGCCGGTCGCCGTTTCACAACGCCGATCATCGACTGTCGCCGGAGCCAACGGCTCGGGATGGCCACCGGCCAGTTTGGCGAGATGATGTTCCAACGTGATCTCGTCGACGACGATGTTGGCCAACGCCTCGAACGTACCGACCGCCCCGGATTGGGCGGCGGCTGTGAAGATCGCCAGCAACGCGTCGAAGCGTCGCTGCCGATCGTTGCGCTCCAGGAGTGACGGGGTCATCGCCCCACCCCAGCGGGCGAGGCCGTCGTCCCAGTCGGCGTGGAACTGTGCCTGACAGAATCGCGAGAAGATCTCCTCGAGCATCGACCCGGCGGCGACCCCGCCATGGGCGTCGACGTAGACACGTTGGGCCGGCGATGCCGACATGGGCATCGCGACCAGTGTGGGCCCGCTCATGAGCGGCGTGGGCGCCGTCGGCATCAGCGAGGGCCTCCCAACGACGGGCCACCACGGCGAACTCGTCGAACCACAGCGAGGAGGCATGATCGACCAGCAATGAGGCGGAGTCGGGGAACTGGTCGTCGCAACGCGGATTGGCAAACACCCGGGCCAGCAACCGCAGTTGTTGAGAACCCAAGGAACCACCGTGGGCGGCGTCGCGTACTTCGGGGACGGCCTGCAACAACCTGGCCGACTGCACCAGCGCCCGTGTCTCGCCACTGGAGTAGTTGCACGTTGCTTTGACCCACCCGGACACCGATGCATGACCATCCTCGGCGTAGGCCGCCGTGCGTTCGGCGACACCGACCGCTTCCGCCTTCAAGGCGTCGATGACTCGCCCGGCTTCGTCGAGTTGGCGCATCGTTCGCTCCAGGTCGCGCGGCCCCAACTGTTCGAGGTCGTGAAGTTCGGGAACCGTGATCGAACTCATGTATTGCGTCTGTGCTTTACTCCAGTGGGTACTAGATCTTGTGTTGGAGCACGTTGAGGGGGTGGGGGTCGGTGTTGACTGCCTGTTGCACTAGGCGATACCAGAGCAGTCCTCTTGAGCGACTCGAGCGGCGGTTGAACCGGAACGTGTATT
>JANYKU010000043.1 GCA_025358075.1 Ilumatobacteraceae bacterium | reverse complement strand
CTTGCCAACGCGTCGTCGCGGCAAGCCCGATGCCACACAGCAGCAAGATGGTGCCGACCGTCCAACCGACGCGGGCCGAGATCGCTCCACTGGCGATCGGGCGATGCTTCTTGACGGGGTGGTTGCGGTCGTTCTCCACGTCGAGGAGATCGTTCCAGAAGTAGGTACCGCTGCTCGCCAGGCAGAACGCCACGAACATCACCACGGCCCGCCACAGGTACGGACCATGGTCCAGCTCCCCGCCGGCGCCCGCCGCGGCGAAGACCAGCAGGTTCTTGACCCACTGCTTCGGGCGTGCCTGCCGGAGGAGTGCTGCGGTCATCCGGCGACCAGGTCGGGGACTTCCGAGATGGTCTCACCGTTGACCCAGACGGGGTGATCGGCACGGGCGAGCAGCTCGCGGTCGCCGGCACTGTCGCCGTAGGCCCACACCTCGGCGTCGGCCCACCGGTGTTCGTCCAACCATTGGTCGAACCGCCGCCGCTTCTCGGCGGACCGGCAGTTCAGCCCGACGAGGCGGTCGCCGTAGCGGTCGCCCGAGCGCGTCGCGTCGGTGCACAAGACATCGTCGATGCCGAGGCGCAACGCCAGCGGTCGCAGGTACGCCGCCAACGACGCGGACACGATCACGGTGCGATGGCCGGCACGCTGGTGCCAACGCAACCGTCGCAACGTGTCGGGGCGCAACCAGTTGACGAGCACGAACTGGGCGAACTGCTCGCCGCTCGCCTCCACTTCGGTGATCACCTTGCCGCGCAATGAACCGCCGACGATGATCTCCTTGAACCGATCGCGATCCCGTCGTGCGGCGGCAACAATGGTGGCGAATGGCCGGCGCAGCAGGGCCGTGATCAACCGACGACGACCAACGGCACGTTCCAGGAATGGCCGCACGCAGTCACGTGTCGTCAGCGTGCCATCAACGTCGAACGCGGCAACCACCAACTTGCCGGTCATTGCAATCCTCTGAGCATGTCCCAATATCCCGGCCAACTCTTTGACACCACACCGGGATCATCGACCTCCACGCCGGCGACGCGCAAACCGATCAGACCGAACGCCATTGCCAGACGATGATCGTGGTGGGTGTCGAGCCGCGACCCGTGCAGATCCGTGGGCTCGATCGTGAGGCCATCGTCGGTCTCGGTCGCATCGGCGCCGAGACGCCTCAGTTCCCTGCAGAGGTCACCGAGCCGGTCGCTCTCCTTGGCGCGGATGAAGCCGACACCGCGGATCCTCGTGGGGCTGGTGGCAAAGGCTGCGACGGCGGCGACCGTTGGAACGAGATCCGACAGGTCGACCATGTCGATGTCGATACCGTCGAGCGGTGCGCCGCATTCGACCGTCGTCGAGCGTGAGTCGCGGATCGATGTGCAACCCATGGCCGACAGTACGTCGCAGAAGCCCGCATCGCCCTGCATCGAGCCCTTGGTCAGCCTCGGGATCTCGACCCGGCCACCGCAGATCGCCGCGGCCGCCAGCGGATACCCCGCCGACGTGGCGTCGGGCTCGATCACGTAGTCGCGGCCGCGGTACCCCCCGGTCACGACCTCGACGTGGTCGTCACCGATTGAAACGCCGTCGTGACCGAAGTCGGCCATGACGGCTCGTGTGATCTCCAGGTAGGGGCGAGACACGAGCGGAGTGCCGATGCCGATGCGTAGGCCCCCCGGGATGTATGGGCCGATCAGCATGAGCGCCGTGAGGAACTGGCTGCTGATGTCGCCGCGCACTTCGATGAGGGTGGTCGCATTCAACGGGCCGCCGACGGTGACGGGGAGATGACCCCAGTGCTCACCCGCGTCGACCGTCGCGCCGAGAGCAACGAGAGCGTCGTGGAGGGGGGCCATGGGCCGGACGCGTAGCGGCGGATCACCGTCGATCGTGTAGGGACCGGCGCCGAGCGCGGCAACCGCGGTGATGAAACGCGATGTCGTGCCGGCGAGGCGAGTGGGTAGGGTCTCCGGGCCAGGCCGAAGCCTGCCGCCGGAACCCGAGATCGTGGCGGAGCCGGGCTCGGTCACCTTGCGATCGATGCCAACCCCAAGCAGCTCCAGACACGTCAGCATGGCGTCGGTGTCGTCGCCGTCGGGCAGGTTGGCGAGCGAGGAAGTGCCTTCGGCCAGGGCGGCACAGACGAGGGCACGATTGGCAATGCTCTTCGACCCGGGCACGTCGACGACGGCGTCGACCGGGTGGAGCAGCGGGGTCACGAGATGGGCGGCCACTATCCCAGCCGTTGAACTGCCGGACGATAGCCACGCGCCATCAGGCCGCCGCGGTACCGCTCGGCGGTTGCCACGTCGACCAGCACGACAGCCACGCCGCGATTTCCTTCCACGCTGTGGACGACTTCGAAGCTGGCGATGTTGACGCCCAACTCCGCCGCCAGCGTGAAGACCTCTGCTGCCGCACCAGGGCGATCGGGAATGGGGATGCGCACCTCGGCCAGCTCGCTCGGCTGATTGACCCTGCTCGGAAGGTTGGCGCGAGCCTCACGGGCGTGCTGCAGGCGGTCGAAGAGGGCATCGCGGTCATCGCGGTCCACGACATCGCGCATCGACTCGAGACCGGAGATCAAGCCATCGAGCGCGGACAGGATTGCCGGTCGATTCTCGGTGCAGATGTCGAGCCAGATCGCCGGATGGCCCGATGCGATGCGGGTCATGTCGCGGAACCCGCCCGCCGCCAACCGCAACAGCGAGGCGTGCTCTTCGGCTCGGTCGCTGGCGAGCCCCATCAGCGTCGCCGCGGCGAGATGAGGAACGTGGCTGATGACCGCGACCAGTTGGTCGTGCCGTTCGGCCGGCAGGGCGATCACCTCGGCTCCGAGCTCGGCCACGACCGCCGCCACCCGGCTGAACGTGTTGTCTGCCGTGGTGGCAGACGGCGTCAGCACCCAGACGGCACCCTCGAACATCGACGCTTCGGCTCCGTCGAACCCTTCCAGCTCGCTGCCTGCCATCGGGTGCCCACCGATGAAGCGCGCGTCGTCGATTGCTGCCGCCACACCGCTCTTCACGCTGCCGACATCGGTGACCAACCCGGTCGACTCTGCGAGTGCACGTTTGACGCGATCGGCGGTGGCCAGAACGGGGGTGGCTACGAACGTGATCTCGGCCTCAGCATCGATTCCACTGCTGTCGATTGCCCGCATCGCCAGCGCCCGTTCGATGCGGGTCGGGTCGAGGTCGTCGCCGGTCACGTACCACCCTCGTGCCCGCAGGGCGAGCGCGATCGAACCTCCGATCAGGCCGAGACCGGCCACGTTGGCACGACGAGTGCTACTCACGGGCCGTTAGCGTAGCTGCGGGCTTGCGGCGGCCACGCTCTCGATCAGCGTCTTGACTTCACCGGCGGTGAGCTCTCGCCACTCTCCGGGAGCAAGTGCGGGGTCGCGCAACGGGCCGATTCGCACGCGCACGAGTCGCTGCACCGGGTGACCGATCGCTTCGCACATCCGTCGCACCTGCCGGTTGCGACCCTCGTGGATCGTCAATCGCAGCACACCCGGAGTCGGCTGCGAGACCTTCGCCGGCGCTGTCATGCCGTCCTCCAGCTCGACGCCCTGGCGTAATCGGCGGAGCGCCCCCTGGGCAACCATGCCGCCGGAAACCTCGGCGAGGTACTCCTTTTCGACGCCGTGGCTGGGATGGGTCAGCCGTTGCGCCAGCGCGCCGTCGTTGGTCAACAGCAGCAGCCCTTCGGTGTCGATGTCGAGTCGGCCGACGGGATACACGCGCGGTTCCAGGGGAACTTGATCGACGACTGTCGGCCGACTGTGAGGATCGTTGGCCGTCGTGACAACGCCAGATGCCTTGTTGAGGAGGTAGTACACGAGGCCGGGCTTGACACCGATCGGCACACCGTCGACCTTGACGTGATCGTGATCGGTGTCAACTCGGCGGCCGAGCACCGCGACCTCGCCGTTGACCGTGACCCGGCCCGCGGCGATCAGGTCTTCGCAGACCCGTCGACTCCCCCACCCACGAATCGCCAGCACCTTCTGCAGGCGTTCTCCCGAGGGAAGTGCGGCGTTCTTGGCCGCAATCTGCTCCCAAAGCGGCGGTTCAAGCTGGGGCATCAGGTGCAGGAGCGTCGATGCGCAAACCGTGTTCGAGGGCCTCGACGACGTCGGCGCCCGGCACGAACTCGGCGATCGGTGGCAGGTCGGCCAGCGAGTTGAGACCGAGCTTCTCGAGGAACGAGCCGGTCGTGCCGTACAGGATTGCCTGGCCGGGACCAGGGTCTCGGGCAACCTCGGTGATGTAGCCACGGGCCTGCAGAGTGCGCAACACGCCATCGGGATCCACGCCACGGATCGACGCGATCTGGGCGCGCGAAAGTGGCTGTTTGTACGCGACGATCGCCAACGTCTCCAATGCCGCGGCGCTCATGCGGGCCCGCTGACCGTCGAGCAGGAATCGCTCGACGTACGGCGCCAGATCGGCGTGGGACTGGTTGCGGTACCCACCGGCGACCTTGACGAGCTGAAACCCGTGGCCGGCCTCGTCGTAGGCGGCGGCCAGTTCGATGCACAGCCGATCGATGACCGCGGTGGGCTGCTCGAGGAGTTGAGCGAGAAGATCGGGAGCGACTGGCTCGACGGCGACCATCAGGATCGCTTCGATCGCTCGCACCGTTTCAGCATCGAACTGCATGTTGGACATCGTTGATCAGCCTTCGTAGTCGTCGATTGGGATCGATCCGGCAGCGACCGGTTCGAGCCCGCCGGTCCACCTCACGTCGATCTCTCCGAACAGTTCGTCTTGGTCGAGTTCGATCACACCCTGTTTGAACAACTCCAACACCGCGAGGAATCGAACGATCACGTCGAGCCGTTCCACCAGGCCGTTGGTGAGACGCCGGAACGAGATCCGCCCGACCCGAGGGAGCTCGTCCAACAGTTCGGCCACGGCGTCGGCGACGCTGGCGCGCACGGGGGCGACGTGGAACAGATCGATCCGCTGCACTGGCTTGGGAGTGATCGCACGTACATATGCGGCACGAATTCGCGTCGCGGTGATGCCCTCCAGCAGATCCGGCGTGAGATCTTCGTACCGTTGGTCGGCGCCCGCGGTGCGCGGGTAGCTGCGGTCGGCATCGTCGGCCAGGCGGCTGAACACCCCTGCGACATCCTTGAAGGTCTTGCACTCCAGAAGGCGAGCCAGCAGGAGATCACGCTCCTCCCACAGTGCCAGCTCATCGTCGAGATCGACATCGTCGCGGCCGGGCAGGAGTCGGCGCGCTTTGAGCTCGACGAGAGTGGCAGCGATCAGCAGGAACTCGGTGGCGACATCGAGATCGATCACCTGAAGACGCTCGATCTCCGCCAGGTACGCATCGACGATTCGGCTGAGTGACACCTCGTAGATGTCGACCTGTTCCCGCAGGATCAGATGGAGCAACAGATCGAATGGGCCCTCGAAGACGGGGGTTGCCACCGCAAATGCCATACGGGTTCAGGCTAGCTCGCCACTAGCCTGGCGCGCCGTGACCCGCGTGCTGTCGTGCATCCAACCAACCGGTGAAGTTCACCTCGGCAACTACCTCGGGGCATTGCGCAACTGGGTCAACGGCCAGCACGAGGCCGATGCGTTCCACGGGATCGTCGACCTGCACGCCCTGACGGTCACCGAAGCCCCTGGTGTGATCGGCGAGACCACCGTTCGGTTGGCCGCCATGCTGTTCGCGATCGGGCTCGACCCCGATGTCGCCACGGTCTTCGTGCAGAGCCATGTCGTGCAGCACAGCCAGCTGTGCTGGGTGATGGAGTGCACGGTCTCGTTCGGTGAGTTGAGCCGGATGACGCAGTTCAAAGACAAGTCGGCCAAGCGCGAGGGCGACTTCATTTCTGCCGGGCTGTTCACCTATCCCGCGCTGCAGGCTGCCGACATCGTCTTGTACGACGCCGAGGAAGTGCCGGTCGGCGAAGATCAGCGACAGCACATCGAGATCACCCGCGACGTCGCGATGCGCTTCAACTACCGCTTCGGCGACACGTTCGTGATCCCCCGGGCCGTCACACCGAAGGCCGGGGCGCGTGTGATGGACCTCCAGGATCCGACGTCGAAGATGAGCAAGTCCGCCGACTCCGATGCCGGCTGCATCACGATGATGGACGATCCCGCCGAGGTAGCCCGCAAGTTCAAGCGGGCAGTCACCGACAGCGACAACGAGGTGCGCTTCGATCGTGCCAACAAGCCGGGCGTTTCCAACTTGTTGGAGATCCTGGCGGTCTGCACCGATTCGACGCCCGAAGAGCTCGCCGGAAAGTACACCCAGTACGGGGCACTGAAGACCGACGCCGGTGACGCCGTCGTCGAGATGCTGAAGCCCATTCAGCAGCGTTACAACTCGCTGATGACCGACCGGGGCG
>JANYKU010000022.1 GCA_025358075.1 Ilumatobacteraceae bacterium | reverse complement strand
TGTGCACAGCCATTACCAGCACGACATCGTCCGCTACGTGAGCACCGAGACGTTCCTCAACGAATACGTCGACGGCATCCGCACCAACACCATCGCCAACTTCAAACGTCGCTATCGCGACATCGACGTTCTGCTCATCGACGACATCCAGTTCATGGAAGGCAAAGAAGGTCTGCAAGAAGAGTTCTTCCACACCTTCAACTCGCTGCATGGTGCCAACAAGCAGATCGTGATCTCCAGCGACCGCATGCCCGACGCCATCCCGACCCTCGAGGAGCGCCTCCGCGGCAGGTTCAAGTGGGGCTTGATCACCGACATCCAGCCGCCCGATCTCGAGACACGGCTTGCCATCTTGCGCAACAAGGCCGAGCGCGACCACAGCCCGGTTCCCTCCGAGACCCTCGAACTGATCGCGTCACGCATCACGACCAACATCCGTGAACTCGAGGGAGCGCTCATCCGCGTCACCGCGTACGCGAGTCTCAATCATGTTCCCATCAGCACGCACCTCGCCGAGCAACTGCTCACCGATCTGATGAGCGACACCTACGTCAAGCCGCGCACCGACGACGAGCTGCTCAGTGAGATGGCTGTCATCCTCGGTCACAGCGTTGAAGCACTCCGTGGCAAGAGCCGCCAGCGACCACTCGTCACTGCTCGCCAAATGGCGATGTACGTCTTCCGTGAGCTCACCGATCTCAGCTACCCGGCGATCGCTCGGTTGTTCGGTGGTCGCGATCACACCACCGTGATCCATGCCGTCGACAAGATCCAACGCCTCATGAAAGAGCGCAAGCAGGTCTACGATCAGGTCACCGATCTCGTCCAACGGTTGAAGAAAGCGTGACTGTGTACGTCATGTGGACGACGGTCAACAATGCGGGGACAACGACGAGTAGTCCACCGAACCACAACAGTGTGGTTTCCGACCTGTGTACGGCCGGGGATATGCGTGGGGAAGCAGTTCTGCACCCTACGCTGGCCGATCAATGACTTATGCACAGTCCACAGCCCTTATTAGCGTTACTACCTTTATACATCACCTCATTGTGAGAAAGGCCTCCCTGTGAAGTTCCGTTGTGAACGCGAAGCACTCGCCGAAGCGCTCTCTACTGCAGGACGCGCTGCCACTGGCCGTACCGGGGCCCTCCCGGTGCTCTCAGGCTTGCGCCTCGAACTCGTCGGCGATCGATTGAGCATCACCGGGACTGATCTCGACTTGACGATCCAACTCACGTTGGCCGTCGGTGGTGAGGGCGATGGTGGCGTGGTGCTGCCGGCTCGCCTGGCGGCCGACATCGTTCGATCGATGGGTGCCGGCAAGATCGAAGTCGCGGTCGAGGGTGACGAAGTCAGCATCGGCGGCGGTCGGTCACAGTTCAGTGTGCGCCCACTGTCGTTCGATGATTACCCCAAGCTGTCGACACCCACAACGTCGTCGGTCACGTTGCCAGCGGCGGCATTTGGTGAAGCACTTCGACAAGTGGTCCGTGCGGCCAGCACCGACGAAGCACGGCCGATCCTCACGGGAGTGTTGTTGACCGCGGAGAACGGCGGCCTGCGAATGGTGGCCACAGACTCGTATCGCCTGGCGGTTCGTGACATTGCCGAGCATCAAGTGCTCGGAGCCGATCAGAAGGTGCTCGTTCCCGGCCGAGCACTCAGCGAGTTGCAGCGGCTGGTCGGTGCCGGCGAAGAGCTCACGATGCGACTTGGTGATCGCGATGCCACCTTCGAAGTTGGCGACACCCGACTCTCGACACGGTTGATCGAAGGCGAGTTCCCGAACTATCGCCAGCTGATCCCGACGAGTCATCCCAACACGCTCACCGTTGAACGCGAACCGCTGCTCGAGGCCATTCGTCGCGTCAAGATCCTCGCCAAAGATGCAACACCGGTGCGGTTGCAGATGGGTGGCGACACGTTGCGCCTCACCGCGATCACTCAAGACGTTGGCAATGCCTCTGAGGAGCTCGATGCGACGTACGAAGGCACCGATCTCACCGTTGCGTTCAACCCTGAGTACTTCGCCTCGGGTGTCGAGGCGTGCTCGTCCGATTCGATCACGCTGTCGACCCTCGATGCCTTGAAGCCGGCGGTCGTTCGCGGTGTGGGTAACGATGATTACCTGTACCTGCTGATGCCCGTCCGCGTGCCGTAATGATGGCCGCGACCGGCGTTCACTGGCGATGATCGTCTCGCGGCTCGAGCTGGTTGACTTTCGGAACTACGCAAACGCCGCATTCGAGTTCCAACCAGGTACCACTGCGGTCATTGGTAGCAACGGGCAGGGCAAGACCAACTTGGCCGAAGCCATGGCGTATCTGGCGACGCTCGACAGCTTCCGTGGAGCCCCGCTCGACGCCTTGATCAGAGTCGGTGCCGACACGGCGGTCGTGCGGGCGACGGTGCTGCACGACGATGGTCGCGAGGTGCTGGTCGAACTGGAGTTGACCAAGACCGGGCGAAACCGCGTGTTGGTGAACCGGCAACGGCTCGGGCGAGCACGGGATCTGTTGGGAGTCATGCGGGTCACGGTCTTCTCCCCAGACGATCTGGCGGTCGTGAAGGAAGGCCCGGGCGAGCGGCGCCGTTTCCTCGACGATGTGTTGGTCGGTCTGGCGTTGAAATACGACGCGATGCGATTGGAGCTCGACCGCATCGTCAAGCAGCGCAACACGTTGTTGAAGCAACTTGGTGGGCGGCTCACCGATGACGCGGCGCTGACCCTCGATGTGTGGGATTCGAAGATGGCCGACGTCGGCGACAAGTTCGGCCACGCCAGAGCCGTGTTGGTTGCCCGCCTGTCGCCGTTGGTGCTCCAGGCCTACGAACAGCTGGCCGAACGTTCGACGGGCATCGAGCTGCGCTACGAGCCGTCGTGGCGTCAGCGCGGACTGGCGGTGGCACTGGCCGACGGACGTGCCGAAGACGTTCGCCGAGGAGTGTCGACGATCGGACCGCACCGCGACGACGTCGAACTGTTCATCGACGGCATGCCGGCCCGCACGCATGCATCGCAAGGCGAACAGCGCACGCTGGCTCTTGCGCTTCGACTTGGTGCCCATCGGCTGATCACCGAGAAGGCCGGCAGTGCTCCGGTCTTGGTGCTCGACGACGTGTTGAGCGAGCTCGACCCGGCGCGCTGCGCGGCACTACTACGACACCTCCCTCCGGGCCAGGTCGTGCTGACGACGGCAGGGGTACTTCCGGAAGTTGCCCACCCTGACGCCGTTCTGCGCATCGAAGCTGGCATGGTGATGTCGTGACGCGCGAGCCGGTCCCGATCAGCGAGAGCCTCAACGCCGTCATTCGATCGCTGCGCAACGATTCGCCGAGCTCCGCTTCGCCCAGCGACGCTGCCGGCAAGATGGCAAGCCAGATGGGCGGCGTGTTCGGTCGCTGGACCGAGGCGGTCGGCGACGCCGTCGCGGCTCATGTCACGCCATTGAAGCTCGACGGAAGCACACTGATCGTCGAGGTCGACGACCCGGCTTGGGCGACTCAACTGCGCTTTCTGGAGACGGCCCTGAAACAGCGATTGCTGGAAGTTGCCGGTGCCAAGATCGACACGATCGAAGCCCGCGTCCGTCGCTTCTAAAGCGGCGCGATTGACACCTTTGTGTCACACCTTTCCGGTAGGATGGGGACCGATCGCGACAGCTGCTGAGGCGCAGGAAGCCAGCGGGTTTGGTCGCCAACAGAACCGCAGGTCAAGCATGCTTTTCTTGCCGATAGATTGAGGTGCGCGTGTCGCTCGACACCAACAAGCCAACTGCTGATTACGGCGCAAAAGACATCCAGGTTTTGGAAGGCCTCGATCCCGTCAGAAAACGGCCGGGAATGTACATCGGGTCCACCGGTTTGGCGGGTCTCCACCACCTCATCTGGGAGGTCGTCGACAACTCCGTCGACGAGGCAATGGCCGGCTTCTGCACGCGCATCATCGTCACGTTGCTGCCCGACGGCGGGTGCCGCGTCGATGACAACGGTCGCGGTGTTCCGGTCGACCCGTACCCCTCCGGACCACACAAGGGCAAGAGCGCTGCCGAGGTCGTGCTCACCGTGCTGCATGCCGGTGCCAAGTTCGGTGGAGCCGGCTACAAGGTCTCTGGCGGCCTCCACGGGGTGGGTGTCAGTGTGGTCAACGCCCTCAGCGAGCGACTGACCATCGAGGTCGACAAGGGCGGCAAGCGCTATCAGCAGGAGTACGCCAAGGGCGGCAAGCCGCAGGGCAAGCTCAGTGTGGTCGGCGATACCCCAACCCGCGGGTCGTTCCCACGCACGTCGGGTACGTCGGTCACCTTCTGGCCGGATCCCACCGTGTTCCTCGCCGAAGGTACCGAGTTCGTCTCTCGCACGGTCCTCGAGCGGTTGCAGACCATGGCCTTTCTCAACAAGGGCTTGGAGATCATCTTCCGCGACGAGCGGCCCGATCGCGAGCTCGAGCAGACGTTTCAGTACAAGGGCGGAATCGTCGACTTCGTCAAGCACCTCAATGCCTCGAAAGAGGCGTTGTTCTCCAAGGTCGCCCACTTCGAAGACGAAGACGAGACCGACAGCCAAACCCTCGACATCGCCATTCAGTGGAACACCGGCTATTACGAGGGCATCCACGGCTACGCCAACGGCATCTCCACCATCGAGGGCGGAATGCACGTGGAGGGGTTCAAGACTGCACTCACCGGTGTGGTCAACAAGTACGCCAGGGCCAAGAACCTGCTCAAAGAAAGAGACGAGAACCTGCTCGGTGAAGACATCCGCGAAGGCATCACCGCGATCGTCTCGGTGAAGCTGCGCGACCCGCAGTTCGAAGGGCAGACCAAAGCCAAGCTCGGCAACGTGCCGATGCGTTCGTTCGTGCAGAAGGCCACCAACGAGCGACTCGCCGAGTGGCTGGAAGAGAACCCTGTCGAGGCCAACCGTCTGGTGAAGAAGGCGCTGTCGGCGGCGCAGGCGCGGCTTGCCGCCAAGAACGCCCGCAATGCAATTCGTCGCAAGACTGCGCTCACCGGCGCGGGCATGCCCGACAAGTTGAAGGACTGCAGCAGCGGCAACCCCGACGAGAGCGAGCTCTTCATCGTCGAGGGTGATTCCGCCGGGGGTTCGGCGCTCAACGCGCGCGACCCGCGAACGCAGGCGCTGCTCCCGATCCGCGGCAAGATCCTCAACGTCGAGCGCGCCCGTCTCGACAAGATGTTGAAGAACAACGAAGTGCAAAGCCTGATCACGGCGATCGGCGGCGGTGTGGGCGACGAGTTCGACGCCGCCAAGGCTCGCTATCACAAGGTGATCCTGCTCGCCGACGCCGACGTCGACGGCAGCCACATCCGTACCTTGCTGCTCACGTTCTTCTACCGACAGATGCGCCCACTGGTCGAGGCCGGCTACGTGTACATCGCCCAGCCACCGCTGTACTCCACGGTCGTCGGCAAGGAGAAGGTGTACCTGAAAGACGATCAGGCCAAGGCGGTGTGGCTCGAGGCGCACCCCAACCACAAGAAGGAGTTCCAGCGGCTGAAGGGTCTCGGCGAGATGGACTGGGAGGAACTGAAGCCGACCACGATGGATGCTGCTACGCGAACCCTGTTGCAGGTCGAGGTCGAAGAAGCAGCGCTGGCCGACGAGATGATGAGCGTGTTGATGGGCGACGACGTCGAGTCCCGCAAGAACTTCATCGTCACCAATGCACGCGACGTACGAAACCTGGACTTCTAAATGAGCGACACTCCCATCCCACCCACCAACGGCGACGACGCGGGCGACGCCAACGATGATCCGTCGTTGTCGGTGCAACCAATTGCCTTGCAAGACGAGATGGAGCGCAGCTTCCTCGACTACGCCATGTCGGTCATCATGGCCCGCGCCCTCCCCGACGTTCGCGACGGCCTCAAGCCGGTGCACCGCCGCATCATCTGGGACATGGAAGAGCAGGGGTTCCGGCCCGACCGGCCGTTCGTCAAGTCGGCGCGCGTCACCGGCGACACCATGGCCAGGTACCACCCTCACGGCGACTCGGCGATCTACGACGCCTTGGTGCGCATGGCGCAACCGTTCTCGCTGCGTCACGCACTGATCGACTTCCACGGCAACTACGGCAGCCCAGACTTCGGACCCGCTGCGGCGCGCTACACCGAATGCCGCCTGCACCCATTGGCGATGCAGTTGCTCGCCGACATCGACGAAGAGACCGTCGACATGCAGCCGACGTACGACGGCAGTCGCGAAGAGCCGGCAGTGTTGCCATCGCGGTTCCCGAACCTGTTGGTCAACGGCAGCCAGGGCATCGCCGTGGGCATGGCGACCAACATCCCGCCGCACAACCTGGGTGAGGTCATCGACGCGGCCCTGCATCTGCTGGCCCATCCCGAGGCGACTGCTGACGATCTCATGCAGTTCGTCAAAGGCCCCGACTTTCCCACCGGTGGCAGCATTCTCGGCCGAGCCGGAATCATGGATGCCTACCGCACTGGTCGCGGCAGCATCAAGATGCGCGCGACCGCGGCGATCGAAGAGGGCAAGCGCGGCCAGATGCAGATCGTCGTCACCGAGTTGCCGTACCAGACCAGCTGTTCGTCGATTGCCGGGCGCATCCAAGAGCTGGTCGACGCCGGCGATCTCGACGGCATCGCCGATGTCAACGACGGCTCCGCCGGGGGCAAGACCAGTCTGGTCGTCCACCTGAAGCGCGATGCCAACGCCAACGTCGTGCTCAACAACCTGTACAAGCTCACCCAGCTGCAGACCAGCTTCGGGGTCAACATGGTCGCCCTCGTCGACGGTGTGCCGCGCACACTGAACCTGCTCACCGCACTGCAGGGATATCTGCGGCACCAGGTCGACGTGATCACTCGCCGATCCGAGTTTCGTCTCAAGGAAGCACGCAAGCGCGAGCACCTCCTCGAAGGTCGCTTGAAGGCCCTCGATGCCATCGACCAGATCATTGCCCTCATCCGTGGTAGCGAGAACCCTGCGGCGGCCAAGGCCGGACTGATGGCTGTGCCGTTCGAGTTCACCGAGGTGCAAGCGGTCGACATCATGGAGATGCGCTTGGGCCAGCTCACCCGGCTCAGCCGCATCGACATCGAGCAAGAGATCATCGTTGTCCGCGCCCGGATCGTCGAACTCGAATCGATCCTCGCCAACCCGGCAGTGCGCAACGAGGTCATTCGTTCCGAGATGACCGCCATCAAAGAAGAGTTCGCTACACCGCGGGTCTGCAAGATCGGCCTCGACGAGGGCGAGATGACCGACCTCGACCTGGTCGAAGACAAAGAGCTCGTCATCGTGATGACCGAGGCGCAGTATGTGAAGTCGGTTACCGCCGACAGCTTCAAGACGCAGGGTCGCGGTGGCCGCGGTGTCAGCGGCGCCAAGTTGAAGACCGACGACATCGTCCGTCACGTGATCTTCACCACGGCCCACGCCTTCCTGCTGTTCTTCAGCAATCGTGGCCGGGTCTACCGATTGCGCGCCCTCGACATCCCCGAGCGCGAACGCACTGCCAAGGGCATGCCGATCGTCAACCTGCTACCGCTGCAGGCGGGCGAGACCATCCAGGCGATCATCGACACGCGCGACTTCGCCGGCCAGCGCAACCTGTTCTTCGCGACGCGACTCGGTGTTGTCAAGAAGACGTCGTTCCACGAATACGACAACGGTCGGCGCGACGGGTTGATCGCCCTCAACCTGCGCGATGGCGACGAGTTGGTGCGAGTCATCGAGACCGCAGGCAACGACACCATCTTCATGGTCAGCCGCAAGGGATTGACGATTCGTTTCGACGAGGAGGAAGTGCGAGCCATGGGCCGCGCCGCCTCGGGCGTCCGCGGCATGAAGCTGAAGCCTGGTGACGAGGTCGTCTCCGTCGATGTTGCTCGCGACGATACGGCGATCCTCATGCTCACGTCACTCGGGTACGGCAAGCGCACCCAACTCGACAAGTTCAACGTCCAGGGCCGAGGTGGTCAGGGCGTGATCGGCATTCGCCTCACTGGCAAGAAGGGTCAAGTCGTCGCCGCGTTCATGGTCGGTCTCGACGACGAGATCGTTGCTGTCTCCAGTGGTGGGGTTGCCATTCGAATGGGTGTGCGCGACATCTCTTCGCAGGGTCGCGACGCCACTGGCGTTCGAGTGATGAACCTCGACGATGGTCAGCACGTCGCCTCGGTCGCCCTGATCATCGCCAGCGACGAGGAATAGCCTCTCGGGCCCACGCGGCCCCGCGATTGGCGCCGAGCGCCCGGTGTTTCGAGTCGACTCGGAGGTCGTGGGTGCGCGCAACAGTAAGAGATCGCGGCCAGGCGGTGGTGCTACTGCTGGCGGTCGTGGTCATGGCCGCATTGAGTGTGATCGCCGTCGGCGACTTTGCGGCCCGGGTCGTCGACCGCGGCCGCGCCCAGACAGCGGCCGATGCGGCGGCGCTGGCGGCAACGCGCGGCGGACGATCCGCCGCCGAGCGCCTGGCCACGAGCAATGGGGGTCGATTGATCAGCTTCAGCGAGTCGGCCGGTGCGGTCGTCGTCGTCGTTGAGGTCGCCGGCGAACGGGCCGCTGCTCGGGCCACTGATGGTCCGTAGGGTGTTCGCACGGGCGGTCCGTGCACGGCGTGGTGAGCCGCCCTCTTCGGCATACCGTGCCTACACTTCTCCTGTGGACAACGGCGTGCCCCAACCCTCCAAGCGCACCGCCACGCGGCCAAGCGGTGGTGTCGTCAAGAGCGCCGGCCCCAAGGCCAAGACCGCCGGCCCCAAGGCCAAGACCGGTGAGGCCAGGAATGGCGGAGCCAAGTCGAACGGCAGCGGCGCCCCTCGGCCAGGCCCGGTTGATCCCCGAACCGAAGACGCCAGCGCGCCCCTCGGCATCTCCCGTGCCGGCAAGGCGCTGTGGCGCCGCCCCGGTGCGTTGACCGCACGCGCCGACCAGCCGATCGAGGTCTTGGCTCCCGAGGCCCCGATCGAGTTCTCCGTCGCCATGCCGCTTGCCCCGGTCGCGCCCGCCGCCCCGGTTGCCCGGGCTACCGACACGGGTTCCAACGTCTGGACCGTATCGGAACCCACCGGCCTCGTCCCCACCGTCGTGACGCCTCCACCGACCGCGCCCATAGCCCCTCCCAGTGCACTGGTGCCCACCGAGTTGGTGCCCGACACCCCGTCAACCGAGCCCGAAGTCAGCGCCCCCGCGACGATCTTGTACGACCAGGCGGCGACGATCGACGACGTCACCCAGATCGGTCCGGTGCTCGAGTCGCGGCCGCTGCTTCGACCGATCCAATTTCGTCGAGCCCCCAAGCCGCGTGTGCGACGGGTCACGCGGGTGGTTCGCCACG
>JANYKU010000019.1 GCA_025358075.1 Ilumatobacteraceae bacterium | reverse complement strand
TGGTGCCGTAGACGGCGCCGTCGTACCCGCTGGCCAGAATGTTGTGGAGTCCGACGAAGCCGAACTTTCCAGGGTGAGCGCTGGCACCCGCAACCAGCACACCTCTCGGTTCGAAGAGAGCACGGAACTGGGCATCGGTCGGTCGCTTTCGTGACCTTGATTCGACGATCGTGGAGTCGCCGAGCTCGACCAGTGCGTCGACGGCAATCGGCGCACCGTCGGCGGTGATGATCAATGGATTGACGTCGATGCTGATGATGTCGGGCCGGGCCGCGACGAGCGCGGACAGTGCGAGCAGCACCGAGGCGAGTTGCTGACGATGGACTTCCGATTCGCCCCGGAACTTTCCGAGCAGCTTCTGCGTCGCCAGGTGCTCGATCATCTCGCCAGCATCGATCTCACTGATCGGCGCCGGACGGAACTGCACATCGGCGATCGCCTCGGCAATGATGCCACCGACGCCGAGCATCACGATCGGTCCGAACTGCGGATCGCGAATGACCCCGGCGATGAGCTCGCGATTGCCGGCAACCATCGACGAGACCAACAACGACACAATGCCGTCATCTGGCGTAGCGCCGGCCAACAGTTGCTCCGAAGCGTCGGTCACCGCTGTGGCGTCGGCGAGCCGCAGCTTGACCAGGCCACGCTCGGTCTTGTGGGCGATCGTCGCACCGCACAGCTTGATCACGACCGGATAGCCGAGGGATTCGGCGGCCTCGACCGCAGCGCTCGGAGTGGTGACTTCGCGCTCAGGAGCGAACGGCACACCGTGATCGCCCAGCAGTGCCTTTGACGCTGCCTCCGACAGGGTGCCCGATCCGCTCACCTGCTGCACGCTAGGCGAGGACCGTCGAGCTTCGCTGGCTTCTGGCGACTGTCGCCCTACGGCACCAGGGCCGTGCGAAAGAACGACGTGATGTGTTCCCGACGACGAAGCAGCGCGTCGGGCGCAAGCGGATCCTCGTCGAGCAGGCCGCCGAGAAAGGGAGAGTCGGAGAAGTAGCTGAGCAATGCGCCGTACCCGGTGAGGAGCAGTTGCTCCGGGTCGTGCTGGCGGAACACCCCCGCACTCATCTCGCCGCGGAAGTACTCCACGCTGCGGTCCCACATCGGACGTAGCACTGCGGCAAGATCGATGCCGAGATGAGCACCGCCATCGAGCGCCTCGCGGCGCATGAGACGGACGTATTCGTCGTTGTCGGCGAAGAAGTCGAAACCGGCGCCGATGACCAGCTCGACCTTGGCCCAACCGTGTTCGGGAACATCGATGGCCTGGGCCAGCCGCTCGAACCAATCGCTGAGCAGCCGCTCGAAGACCTCGTGATACAGCGCCTCTTTGGACGGAAAGTGGTGGAGCAAGCTCGGACGGCGAATTCCGACCCCTGCGGCGATGTCGTTGAGGGAGGTGCCGTCATACCCCGACTCGGCAAAACAGTGCAGGGCCTCGTTGATGATCAGGTCGCGGGTCGATAGCTGCTCGACCACGGTGTCCCCCATGTGGGCAGTGTAAACGTTTCTTCCCCGAACGCCTACCGACCGGTAGGTAGGAGTGCTAAAATGGAGTGATGTTGCGGGTCATCGCCCAGAGCCTGACGATCGGTTTCGGTGCGTCGTTCATCGCCTTCGTGGCATCGACGGTGTTCCTCCATCGTGGGCTCGCTCACAAAGCCATCTCGTTCAAGCGCCCCGTCACCGAGGTCTTCCGGTTCCTGGTCTGGATCACCACGGGGATCCGTCCGCAGCAGTGGGTCGCGGTGCATCGCAAGCACCACGCGTTCACCGACGTCGAAGGGGACCCGCACTCCCCTGTTCTGCTCGGGTGGTTCAAGGTGCAGATCAGCAACGTCGCCCTCTATCGACGAGAGGCGCGCAACCAAGACACGCTCGCTCGTTATGGCAGAGACGTGCCCCCGACGCGCGCAGACTCCTGGTTCTACGACCATGCCCTGCTCGGGCTCGGCATCGGCGTCGGCGTGCTGGTCGTGGTCTTCGGTCCGGTGATCGGTCTGCTGGCCGCGTTCGTTCATGTCAACGTGTACCTCGGCGGGTCGGCAGCGGTGAATGCCATCGCCCACCACTTCGGGCGTCGTCCGTACCCCAACCGCGCCGGAAACCTGCAGTGGTTGGCGCTCATCACCGCCGGCGAAGGGTTGCACAACAACCATCACGCGGCCCCAACCTCGGCTCGACTGTCACATCGTTGGTTCGAGATCGATCCGGGGTGGTGGGTCATCCGTGCACTGCTGATCTTGCACCTCGCCAAAGTCCGACTCACGGAGCTGCGCTTCGTTTCGGCCAAGCGAGTCCCGGCCTGAGTTCACTGCGCGCAGCCCGTCTGTGGACGGGGCGCGAATGGCTCGGCCCTTCGCGGGTCGAGTTCGCCGACGCACTGATCGACGCCGTCCTGCCGTGGAGCGGGTCGACCGATGTCGATCTGCTCGCACCTGGGTACGTCGACCTGCAGGTCAACGGGATCGACGACGTCGACGTGTCGACGGCATCCGGATCGCAGTGGGACCGCCTCGATCAACTGCTGATCGCCCAGGGCGTCACCACATGGTGCCCGACGCTGATCACGATGCCACTCGATCACTACGGCCCAGCCCTCGAGCGAGTCGCCGCGGCGATGAGCAGAAGCCGTTCGATGCGGCCGACGATTGCCGGCGTTCACCTCGAGGGCCCGTTCCTCGGTGGTGCTCCCGGGGCGCATCCCCGCGACCTGATCGTCGATGTCGACCTCGCCTGGCTCGACGTGCTTCCATCACACGTCACGATGCTGACGATCGGCGCGGAGCAAGCGCGCGCTGGCGAGGCGATCAGCATGTTGCGTGGGCGAGACATCTTGGTCTCCATCGGTCACACCAACGCCGCCGACGCCGAGCTCCATGCGGCAGTCGCTCACGGCGCCACCATGGTCACGCACCTGTTCAACGGGATGAGCGGCCTTCATCACCGCACGCCCGGCGTTGCTGCGTGGGCGCTCACCAACTCCACGGTCTCGGCCTCGATCATCGCCGACGGTGTGCACGTACATCCGCGAATGCTGCGGCTCGCGTTCCACGCGCTCGGACGTGACCGGGCAGTCCTCATCACCGACTCGGTCGCAGGGTGTGGATTGGGCCACCGGGCTCGGCGCCACCGTCGCCGACCACCAGCCCCAACAAGATGTACGGGTGATGCTCGACCCGGCTGGTCATCCGTTCTGTCTGTTTCCGGGCACCGTCTGAAGCTGCAGCGTCACGTCATCAACGCGGCGGCGCGGCTGATGGTTTCTTTGACGTTGTCCTCGTCCGTCAGCGCGATGGCTTCGTCTGGCGAAAGCCAGCGCAGGATGGCCGACTCGCTTTCAGGCCGCACAAGATCAGGATGACCAGTGGCCAGAAAGAACCGCAAGTCGGCATGACGATGCGCCGGCTCGCGAGTGTTGGCCGGAACCGGCACGATGACAAGGTGCTGCAGCGCGGCATCCGGCCATGGCCGAAGATCGGCGAGCCCAGTTTCTTCGGCCCCTTCCCGAAGCGCCACGGCCAGCGGATCGTGTTCGCCGGCGTCGGCATGTCCACCGACCTGCAGCCACGCCTGCTGCCGGTCATGCCACCGCAGCAGCACCCGCCGGCTCGCTGGATGAACGATCAGTGCGGAGCCGGTGACGTGCAACGGTGTCGCTCGTGACCACGGGCTTCCTGCAGCCGCCAGCGTCAGCACGGCATCGACATCGCGCCGCTCGATGTCGGTCCTCGGGTTGAAGCGACCCAGCCACGACAACAGCTCGTCGCTCACGCCTTCGGTCATGTCGACAGCTTCACAGGACCTCGATGCCTCCGCCAACGACGTTTGGTGAGTTCGGCCGGCGGCGGAAACGCGCGCAAACGCTGAGCAATGTGCGATCTACCGATACTCTCGCCGACATGCACATCGTCTCCGCGCTGTTCGTCGAAAACTTCGCAATGCGTCAGGCCCCCGGTCCGTCGACACGCATCGATCTCACCGGCGCGATGTTCTCGATGGCCGCACCATCCGAGGCGCCGGTGACGCTGTCACCGCATCTCGTCGCGCTGATCTATTGCCCGGCGACGGAGGTGGGAAGCGGCGTGTTCGAAGTCGCCTTCCGCAAGGGCATGGCCGAAGACGACGAGCAGATCGCCCGAAACGTCAGTCCATTCACGGTTGACCCGGGCAAGTTCACCTACCGGTTGGTCAAAGGCGAGTTGGAGTTCTCCGACTATGGCCAGATCTTCGCCCACTGCCGGATCGACAAAGGGTCCTGGCACCTTGTTCCGTTCACCCTTCTGCCCCCCGTGGCCTGACCGCGGATACAGTCGAAGCCGTGCCGAACACCTTGTCAGCAGAGCAAGAACGCGACGCCATCTCCTTGATCCGCGGCTTCGCGATGGATGCGCCGCTGTACGCCAAGAGCGGGCACCAGGGCACGGCGATGGCCCTCGCACCCCTGGCCCATGTGCTGTACAGCCGGGTCATGCGCCACGATCCGGCCAATCCGCACTGGCCAGACCGCGATCGCTTCATCTTGTCGAACGGGCACGCCTCGATCCTGCAGTATTCGATGTTGTACCTCGCCGGCTACGGCCTCGAGCGTGACGACATCAAAGACTTCCGGCAGTGGGGGTCGCTCACCCCCGGCCATCCCGAGGTGCACCACACGACCGGCATCGAAGTCACCACTGGTCCACTGGGTCAGGGCTTCGCCAATGCGGTCGGCATGGCGATCGCCGAGCGTCGGCTGCGTTCGCAGTTCGGTGATGATGTCGTCAACCACCACACGTTCGTGATCGCCGGCGACGGCTGCTTCATGGAGGGTGTCAGCCACGAGGCGGGTTCACTCGCCGGTCATCAGCGCCTCGGCAACCTGATCTGCATCTACGACGACAACCACATCACCATCGACGGCAACACCTCGCTGGCTTACAGCGACGACGTGGGCATGCGGTTCGAGGCCTACGGATGGAACGTCGTGCACCTCGGCGAGATGGCCGACGACTGCGATGGTCTGGAGGCTGCGCTGTTGGCGGCCAAGGCCGTCACCGACAAACCGTCACTGCTGATCTTGCGAAGCCACATCGCCGCGCCGAGCCCCGATTGGACGGATCACCACGAGGCGCACGGCAACCCGTTCACGGCCGAACAGGTGAGCCGAACCAAGGCGATCATGGGGATTCCCGACGAGCCGTACTGGGCGCCCCCCGAGCTCGTTTCGGCGTACCGCAACTTCTGCGCCGAGCGCGGCGCGGCGGAGTTCGATCAGTGGTCGAAACGCAAGGTCGCCTCTTCGCTCGACGAGGCCGCTTGGGACGCCTGTTGGGCGGCGACGGGCATCCCGGGGTGGGACGCCGCGCTGCCGACCTTCGCCCAGGGCGAGAAGATCGCCACCCGAGTCGCCATCGAAAAGGCCTTCAACGCTTCGCTGGACGGCGTTCCCGGTCTCTTCGCGGGTGCCGCCGACCTCACCGGCAACACCGGCACCAGGCTCACCGACCAACTGCCGCAATCGTTCGAGCATCAGGGTGGACGCCAGATGCACTACGGCATCCGCGAGCATGCCATGGGCTCAGCCATGGTGGGCATGGCGCTGCACGGCGGCATCATCCCGGCCGGCGGCACGTTCTTCGTGTTTCTCGACTACATGCGACCGTCGGTCCGCCTCGCCTCGTTGAGCCGCGCCAAGGTCGTGTTCGTGTGGACGCACGATTCCGTCGGGGTCGGCGAAGACGGCCCGACCCACCAGCCGGTCGAACAGCTGGCAACGTTGCGAGCGATCCCGGGCTTGCAGGTCATTCGCCCGGCCGACGCCAACGAAACCGTCGCCGCATGGAAGGCCGCTGTAGCCCACGATGGCCCTACCGCCTTGGTGCTCAGCCGCCAGGCGGTCACGGTGTGCACCGACGGTGCCGCAGTCGGCCCTGGTGCGGCCGTAGTACGCGAAGCCGAGACGGCGCAGGTGGTCATCGTCGGTACCGGCAGCGAGGTGTCGCTCTGCGTCGCCGCCGCCGAGGAGCTGGCTGCGGCCGGCATCGGTGCCAACGTCGTCAGCATGCCGTCGTGGGATCGCTTTGCCGCGCAGAGCGCGAGCTATCAGGACAGCGTCCTCCCCGCCGGTTTGCCCGTGTTGTCGGTCGAGGCTGCGGTCACCTTCGGATGGGAACGCTATGCCGACGAGTCGATCGGCATCGACCGTTTCGGTGCCAGCGCACCGGGCAACGTCGTGATGGACAAGCTCGGGATCAATGTCGCCAACGTCGTGGCAGCAGCCACACGACTCGCTCAGTCAAAGGGGTAATCATGGATCGTCTCGCCCACCTGTATCACGAGTTCGGCCAGAGCCCGTGGCTCGACAACCTGAAGCGCGGCTACATCACGTCCGGGCAACTCCATCGTCTGGTCGACAAGGGCATTCGTGGGCTGACGAGCAACCCGACGATCTTCCAGAAGGCCATCCAGGGCTCGCCCGACTACGACGAACAGTTCCGCTCGCTGGTGGCCGCCGACCGTCCGATCATCGACGACTACTGGTCGATCGTGCTCGCCGACATCCACGGCGCCCTCGACATCTTCGCCGACCTGTACCACGACAGTCACGGTGGCGACGGCTTCGTCAGCGTCGAGGTCGACCCGGGTCTGGCCCACGACACTGCCGGCACCGAACACGCCGCCCGAGATCTGCACGAGCAGATCCACCGCCCGAACCTGTTGGTCAAGATCCCGGCCACCGAAGAAGGCGTCGGTGCCATCCAGACAATGATCTCCGAGGGGCGAAGCATCAACGTCACGTTGATCTTCAGTCTCGACCGCTACGAGAGCGTGATGGAGGCCTACATCCGAGGTTTAGAGTTGTACGCCCAACGGCCGCGAGCCAATCTGTCGGCAGTTGCCAGCGTGGCGAGCTTTTTCATCAGCAGGGTCGACACCGAGATCGATCACCGGCTCGACGCGATCGGTTCCCCCGAGGCACTCGAGCTGCGCGGCAAGGGCGCCGTCGCCCAGGGCAAGCTGGCCTACCAGCTCTTCCAAAAGACGTTCAGCGGCCACCGCTGGGAGGCGCTGGCGGCCAAGGGCGCCGCGGTGCAACGCCCACTGTGGGCCAGCACCTCGACCAAGAACCCGGCATATCGCGACACGCTCTACGTCGACGAACTGATCGGGCCAGACACGGTCAACACCCTGCCCGACGCAACCATCGAGGCGTTCGCCGATCATGGCCAGCTCGCCAGGCGAGTCGATGCCGACCTCGACGAAGCCACGGCCACGTGGTCTGGCCTCACCGATGCGGGAATCGACCTCGACGATGTTGCCGACAAGCTGGAGCGAGAAGGTGTCGCCAGCTTCCAGAAGAGCTTCGACGAGCTGCTCGGGGCGCTGGAGACGAAAGCCACCGAGCTACGCGCCTGAACCCGCCGCAGCCAGTTCCTAGAGTGCAGTTGTGACCATGCCCCCGATCGACGACCTGCTCGACGGCATGGATCTCGGGCGCAACCGCCGGGTGGCGGCGCAGTTGCTCGAGTCGGCGTTCGCCCTGTTCAGCGACCACCCCGATGTCCTCGACCTCAAGATCGCCGCCGCCGCGCTGGAAGAGATGCGCGAGGCGTTCAAGATGTTCGCCCCGTTCCACGACATTCCCAAGGTGACGATCTTCGGATCTGCCCGCACGCAAATGGCCGATCCGCTGTACCTGCAGGCGCGCCAGGTCGCCTCGCTACTGGCCGAGGCGGGCTGGATGGTCGTGACCGGCGCCGGACCGGGGATCATGCAGGCCGGCATGGAAGGCGCAGGCCGTGAGAAGTCGATCGGGGTGTCGATCAGGCTGCCGTTCGAGCAAGGCGCCAATCCGGTGATTGCCGGCGACGTGAAGTACGTCAGCATGAAGTACTTCTTCACGCGCAAGCTGATGTTGGTCAAAGAGAGCAAGGGCTTCGTGTGCCTCCCAGGCGGTTTCGGAACCCTCGATGAGACGTTCGAGCTGCTGACGCTCACTCAGACCGGAAAGGGCCTCCCGGTTCCGATCGTCTTTCTCGACACTCCCGGCGACCCCTACTGGGAGACGGTGCACGACTTCGTCGGCCGCCAGCTGGTCGAACGAGGTCTGGTGTCACCCGCCGACACCGAGCTGTATCTCGTGACCGACGACTGCCAGACGGCCGCCGATGAAGTGATCGGCTTCTACCGCAACTACGACTCGATTCGTTTCGTCGGTCGGCTCACCGTGATGCGCATGAAGCAGGGTCCCACCGATGCACAGCTCGCCGCGCTCAACGAGCGGTTCGGTCACCTGTGCACGAACGGTCGAATCGATCGCGCCTCGCCGTTCGAACCTGAGCGCAAAGAGAACGACAAACTCGACTTGGCCCGAATCGCCTTCACGTTCGTCAAGCATTCCTACGGCGACATGCGTGACCTGATCGATACGGTCAACTCATTCGTCGTCGCCTGAGCCGCCATGCAGAAGGTGTACGGCCTTCTCCACCGCTCGGCGCGCTTGTGTGAGCCGCTTGTCGTCGGGCGGGCGCCCCTGACCCTCTGCGGCGGCCTCACGTAGCTGATCGAAGGCGATCTGGTCGAGGTCGTCGACGACGGCTTGAAGACGATCCGCCAGATCGTCGTACCGGCCGCCCGTCACAGTGCCTCGACGACCAGGTCCATGGGGTGCTTGACCTTCACCCCGGCCGCGGCGAGGTGATAGGCGCAGCCCGGATTGGCGCTGGCGACCACCTGTGGCCCGGCACGCTCGATGGCCGCCACCTTGCGCTCGCGGATCTGGCCGGCGAGCTCGGGCTGAAGCGACGAGTAGGCGCCTCCGGCGCCGCAGCACAGACCCTCGTCGTCGAGCTCGACGACATCGGCCACGGCGGCCAGCACCGTACGCACCGGAAGGTGAGCGCGCTGCACGTGGCGCAAATGGCACGGATCTTGCACCGTGACCGGTCCGAGCCGCCTTCGCACTGGAAGCCGATCGATCAACGGCGCCACGAACTCGCTGGCGTCGCGCACTCGTGCACTGAACGCCTTGGCCTCGTCGCTGCCGAGCAGATGCCCGTAGTCCTTCATCGCGGCCCCGCAACCCGCTGAATTGACCACGATCGGTGTCTCGCCCGGCATCGAGCGGATCACCCGTTCTGCCAACCCCTTGGCATCTTCGGTCAGACCGGCATGGATGTGCAGCGCGCCGCAACACGCCGCGCCTGCGCCCGGGACACGGCTGGTGACACCGACAGCCGCGAGCACCTTCGCCGTGTTGCGATGGGTCTGGCGTTGCCATGCGTCCATCACGCAGCCCGTGAACAACCACGCGTCATCTCCGGTCGACGGCGTGGCGGCACCGCGCCGCAGCGGCAGCGCCGGCAAACCCATTCGCTTGGGCACCAACCGCAACCGCTGCCCGACTGCGAGCAAGGTCGAGCCGACCAACAACAGGCGATGGTGACCGAGGGCGCGATATCCGAGGCGTTGCCACCATGGCGTCATGCGCTTCTCGCCGACAAGTGTGTCGCGTGTGCCTTCCATGAGTTGCCCGAACGGCACGCCGCTGGGGCACGCTGGTTCACAGCCCCGGCATTGCACGCACGTCTCCATGAAGTTCACGAAGTCGTCGGTGATCTCTGCATCTTCGAAGTGCACCGCGCGCATCGCCGCGATGCGACCCCGCGGGGACAGGGCCTCTTCGCCGGTGACTCGGAACGTAGGGCAATAGGGCAGGCACAAACCGCAGCTCACGCACGAGCCCAGCGCGTTGTCGTCGAGGTGAAGTTTCACGATGCTCCCAAGGTACCCGTAACGTCGCATTCAGCATGCCCGAGGGTCACACTGTCCACCGAATTGCCCTCGATCATTCGAAGGTGCTGCGCGGCAAGCGCATCGCCGTCTCGTCGCCGCAGCGACGGTTCGCCGCCGATGCGGCGCTGGTCGACGGAGTGCGACTCCTCGGCATCGAGGCGTATGGCAAACATCTCTTCTACAGCTGGGCCAATGGTCTCGTCGGCCATGTGCATCTCGGTCTGTTCGGCAAGTTCCGCGTTCATCGCGGCACGGCGCCGATCGATGCACCGACCGTGCGAATGCGGCTCGCGGTTCCGAAGGCGACCATCGATCTCACCGGTCCGACCGACTGCGCCATCGGTACCGCTGAAGATCGTGATCGCATCGTGCAGCGGCTGGGTCCGGACCCGCTGCGCGAAGACGCCGATCCACAGCGTGCCTTCGAGTCGATCGCGCGGCGCGTGGCGCCCATCGGTCAACTGCTGCTGGAGCAGAAGGTGATGAGCGGCGTCGGCAACGTCTATCGCGCAGAGGCGCTGTTCGCCAACGGCATGCACCCCAACCGCCCGGGAAGGGCGATCACACCTGAGGCCTTCGCCGGCTTGTGGACCACCGTCGTGACGATGTTGCGGCAGGGTGTGGTCGACGACCGGATCATCACCCTCGATCGTGACGAGTACGAGCTTCCGAGCGGCAGGACCCGACGAGGCGAGACCACCTACGTGTACCACCGCGATCTCTGTCTTCGTTGCGGAACGCCGATCCTGACCGTCGATCTCGGCGGACGGCCGTGCTACTACTGCCCGGTCTGCCAGCCGGACTGAACTACTGCGCGTTCCACTGCGGCGCATCGGCCTCTCCCCGCCAAAAGCGCAGCCGCAACTCGGCTTCTGCTGCCGCTGAAGGACTCGTGCGCGCGGCACGAACTCGCATCAACGTCGCCGCAACCAGGCGCAGCTCGGCGATCGCCTCGGCCAGCGGGTCTCCGCGAAATGATCGTCCGTAGCCGGACGCGAACGTTTCATAGATCTCGGGCTCGCCACCCCAGCGCTGCGTCCACGTCATCAGCGGAGCGTGATCCCATGCTGCAGGACCGCGGCAGACAAGATCCCAATCGAGCAGGACCGGTCCATCCGCGGACTGGATCACGTTGCCGGGATGCACGTCGCCATGGCAGACGACGGGCACGGCGGATCGTTGAGCCGCCAACAACGGGAAGCTTCGCCCGATTGCTGTGTCGATCGATGCGTGAGAGCACGAATCGAGATCGGCACCGACCTCGACCAAAAGAGCAGCGAAGTTCCACCATGGAAAGTCCCCACAGAACGGGAGTGGATAGCCGGCGGCGATCGCGGACGCCGCGACAGTGTGCAAGCGGGCGATCATCTCGCCCACGGCCCGCCAGTCGACGGGGCCGCATTCGACCACCGCCGCGATTGCGAAAACGGCATGATCATCGGTCACGAACGGCTCACTGCGCAGATAGGTGGGAACCCGTAACCCCAACTTCGTCAGGAGCTCAGCAAGCCAAGTGGCTTGCTCGGGGGGCGCCGTTGGGCGGCTGACGCGCAGGAGCACCCCATCGCCGGCGGAGAAGATGCCGTTCATGCCCATTCTCACCAACTGCGGTTCGTCGTAGCTCCAGTGCTCGGCTGCACGCTGTGCCGATCGGGTGACCGACTCGACGGTGCCGGGGGGAGCGGCGACGAACGGAAGTTCAGGCGACGACGACACCGGGGTTGAGTCGTCCGCTGGGGTCGAACTCGGCCTTGATTCGACGGGCGAGGTTCGTCACCGACGATTCGATAGGGCCCAGGTCTGGGGTGGGGTCTGCATGGTGGACGATGCCGACGCCGACCTCGGCGATGAACGTGCCCGCAACCGAGCCGACCGCCGAAGGCGCCACGACCCGGCGACTACCGGACGGCAACTCAGGTGGGCCGGAACACGGGGTCAGCGAGCACGCCTCGGCCTGCGCCGCCACATCGGCAGGATGACCCTCGAGGAGCACCCACATCCGCGAGCCGCTCCACAACACCGAAGTCGGGCGATAGAGCCGGGCGAACGTTGGAAACGGATCATCGACCTCGGTCGTGAACCACTGCGAGTCGGCCGGCAACGGGCGAGTACGCAGGATCACATCACCGATGAAACCCAAGGTTCCTCGTGCGCCGACCAGCAGCCTGCACAAGTCGAAACCACTGACGTTCTTCACCGTCGGCCCGCCGGCTTGGACGACGTGACCCCGATCGGAGATGTAGCAGGCCTGCAGCAACACGTCGCGCTCCGGGCCGTAGCCCAATCGACGGATTCCGCTGTGCCCGAGCGAGAGGGCTCCGCCGACTGTTCCGTGCGGTGGCAGCGCGATGCACTGGCCGTACTCCGCCAACGCCGCGTCGACGTCGTCGACCGGTGTGCCGGCGCCGCACCGCATGGTCATCTCGTCGGCTTGGATCCATTCGATGCCGGCCGGCGGTTGCACCGCACGCACGCCGGGCACCGGGCCGCCACGCGTCGCCATACCGCTGATCGTCACTGGCCCTGCCTCACCGACCTCGCCGGCAAAGGCTGTCAGATCCACGCACCCTCCGGCACGTGCTGAACGTCGCCACACGAGGCCGGCGATGGCAACACCTTGTTGGGGTTGGCCAGCCCAGTGGTGTCGAACGCGCGGCGCAGACGAGCTTGAGCATCGAGGTCTTCGGCATTGAACATCAGCGACATGAAGTCACGCTTCTCCAGCCCGATGCCGTGTTCGCCGCTCAACACTCCCCCGGCAGCCACCGAGACCCGCACGATCTCCTCGCCCGCAGCGTGCACCCGATCCATCACGCCGGGCTCGCGCTTGTCGAAGACCAGCAGCGGGTGCAGGTTGCCGTCGCCGGCGTGGAAGACGTTCATCACCAGTAGCTCGTGGCGTTCGACGATCTCATAGACCTGCTTCAGCACTTCGGGTAAGCGTCGCCGTGGCACGACGGTGTCGTGCAGGTAGTAGTTCGGCTTGATGCGGGCGATGGCACCGAACGCGTTCTTGCGGCCCTTCCAGAGCAAGGCGCGCTCGGCCTCGTCCTGGGCGATTCGCACCGTGCCGGCTCCGTGCGCCTTGCCGATCTCGACGATCCGCTGCACATCTGCTTCGACACCGTTCGGGAGACCGGCAACCTCGACCAGCAGGATCGCCGCGGCGTCGACCGGGAGCCCGGCATGGATGTACTCCTCGACCGCACGAGTGCACAACTGGTCCATCATCTCCAATGCCGCCGGAACCATGCCCGAGGCAATGATCGCACTGACCGTCTGAGCGCCGGCTTCGACACTGGCGAAGTCCATCAACATCGTGCGCACCGCAGGCGGATTCTGGGTGAGCCGCACACACACCTTGGTAGCGATGCCGCACATGCCCTCACTGCCGACGAACGCGCCTCGCAGGTCGTAGCCGGCTGCGTCGGCCTCCTCGCCACCCAGCTGGACGATTTCGCCATCCGGCAGCACAACCTCCAACCCGATCACGTGTGCAGTCGTGACCCCATCGGCGAGGCAATGAGGCCCGCCCGAGTTGTTCGCGACGTTGCCACCGATCGAACAGCTCTGCTGGCTGCTCGGATCGGGAGCGAAGTGCAACCCGTGCTTCGTCACAGCCCGGGTGAGATCGAGGTTGAGAACACCGGGCTCGACCCAGGCCAGCCGGCTGATGGGATCGACCGAGAGGACCCGATTCATCTTGGTCGTCACGATCAGGATTGCATCGTCGAGCGGTGTGGCACCACCGGCGAGACCGGTGCCCGCGCCGCGAGCCACGAAAGGTCGGCCATGCCGAACAGCGACCCGAACGCAGGCCTGAACCTCGGAGGCGGTCGTGGGAAAACAGACCGCGCCGGCATGCCCCTCGAGGTTGGACGCATCGCGCCGGTAGAGCGCCAACTCGGTCTCACCTACCCGAACCCGATCGGGCGAAAGCGCCGCGCCCAAGTCGTCGACGAGTGAGGTGGTCATGCCCGGAAACGGCGGCGATCCGCGTCTCGGTCGCGGATCTGCTTGAGCACGATGACCTGACCCGGTTCGACCGGCACACCGTCGACCAGAACTTCGTCACCGTCGTCGAGGTCGTCGGCCAGCCGCACGACGCGCCCATCGAGTCGGGCCCGCAGTTCGGTCTCCTTGGCGCGCATCGCCACGCGACCCTCGACGACCGATTCGCGCACGCGCGTCGTGATCTCGTTGACGACGTTCTTGGGCGTGAGATGCGTGGCTGCCTGCTTGATCTTGCGCTTGGCGATGCCAACGCCCGCCACACCGGCGACAGCGCCGCTGACGAACCACGTGAGACGCTTGATCATGCCGACCTCCGTTCCTTGCGGCGCAGCCGTCCGACTGCGCGAAGTTCCAGTAGCAAGTGCGGCGGTCTTGATGACCGGCGCGCTGAGCGCAGCGCGGGCGATACGACTTCCACCGGCGACGGCGCCGCTGATGGCTTCGGCGGAGCCGAGCACGCGATCGAAGCGTTGCAGGTCGTCACGCGCTTCGGCCATGGCCGACCTGGCATCGGCGGTCGACGCACGAAGCTCGGCCAGCAGCGGGTTGGTCTCCTCTCGCAAGGCGATGACCTCGGCACGCAGTGATCGCATCGTGTGAGCTCGCGCAGCAGGCCACGGCCGTCCTGCTGCACCGCACCGTGGCGGCGCTTCGGCGGGTGCTGGGCGCGCCGTTCGTCTGGTCGGGGAAGTGGCCTCAACCCGAGCGCCAGGA
>JANYKU010000015.1 GCA_025358075.1 Ilumatobacteraceae bacterium | reverse complement strand
GATACCCGTCGAGCGCGCTGGCAACGATGGCGGTGTGGATGCGCTGCTGGTCGAACCGGGTGATGTCGGTGCACTTGCCGCAGCGCTGCAACGCGTGCTGTTCGAGCCCGACCTCAGCGCGAGGTTGCGCAAAGCTGCCTCGTGCCGGGCGGAGGACTTCTCGATGACCGTGCTGGCCCGCCGGTATGCCGAGCACTACGTGCGGCTCTCGACCAATCGTCCGCGGAGGGCCCGTCCGGCGACCCGCGAGTCATTCTGGACCGGCTGGCGACGCCGTATGATGGCTGATTGAGCGCCCCCTTTCAGCGCAAATCAGAGTTTTGGAGATCTTCATGATTTGGATCGTGCTGGCGATCATCGCCATCGTCGTCATCTACTGCATCGTCGCCTACAACGGGCTCATCCGCCGTCGCAATCAGATCGAAAACGCCTGGTCGCAGGTCGATGTGCAACTCAAGCGGCGAATCGACCTGATCCCCAACCTCGTCGAGACGGTCAAGGGCTATGCGGCCCACGAAAAGGAAACCCTCGACGCGGTTGTGCAGGCTCGAAATGCAGCCATCGCGGCTCCGGCCACGCCGTCCGGTCAAGCCCAGGCCGACAACATCATGACCGGGGCTTTGCGACAGCTTTTCGCTCTCAGCGAGGCCTATCCCGACCTCAAGGCCAACCAGAACTTCCTCGCTCTCCAAGAAGAGCTCACGGCGACAGAGGGCCGGGTGGCCTATGCCCGGCAGTTCTACAACGACTCCGTGCTCGGCTACAACAACAAGCTCCAAGCCTTTCCCACCGTGTTCTTCGCCAAGGCGCTCAAGTTCCAGCGTCGCGAGTACTTCGAGACCGACGAAGCCGCGCGTCAGGTGCCCAAGGTCGAGTTCTGAGGCGGTATCCCGCCCGCACACCCTTGCCGCTCCCTAGCCTGGGAACCACATGTTTGAGATGATCAAGGCAAACAAGCGGCGCAGCATGCTGCTGATTTTCGGCTTCGTGGTGCTGCTGTCCCTGGTCGGGGCAGCGATCGGGCTCTTGCTCGGGTCTGGTCCGGTGTGGACGATCGTCGCCCTCGTCTTCTCCGGTGCGTTCGCTTTTGCCTCGTACTGGAAGGCCGACGCGATCGCCTTGGCGGTCAGCCGTGCGAAACCGGCGGATCCTCAGCAGTATCAGCGTCTGCACAACCTCGTCGAGGGTTTGTGCATCGCGGCCGGGCTTCCGAAGCCGCGCGTCTACATCGTCGACGACCCGGCGCCCAACGCATTCTCGACCGGCCGCAATCCAAAGCACGCGGCGATCGCCGTCACCACCGGGCTGCTCGAGAAGATGAACCGGGTCGAGCTGGAGGGTGTGATTGCCCACGAGCTGTCGCACGTGCGCAACTACGACATCTTGGTGTCGACGTTGGCGGTCACCCTGGTCGGTTCGATCGCCCTGCTGGCAAACATCGGCATGCGGATGATGTGGTGGAACGGCGGACGAGTTCGCCGCGATGGCGACCGAAACGGTGGGAACCCCTTGGCGCTGGTGGGATTGGTCCTGCTGATCTTTGCGCCGCTCATCGGCAAGTTGATGCAGGCAGCTGTCAGCCGGCGCCGCGAAACGCTGGCCGACGTCAGCGCCGTCCAGATGACGCGCTACCCGCCAGGGTTGATTTCTGCGCTCGAAAAGCTGCGAGACGACTCCACGGTCACGCACTCTGCTACAACTGCGACCGCACACATGTGGATCGAGCAACCCTTGTCGGGCGTGGGCGACGCCGGGCGGTTCGGGGCCTTGAACCGCATGTTCGATACCCATCCCCCGCTCGAAGAGCGCATTGCACTACTGAGAGAACTGTGAAATTTCCCAAAGCATCAACGCTGCTGATCGTCGCCCTCGGACTCGTGTCGTGTAGCACCGGCTCCGCCGCGTCTCCCACCAGTCTGGTGGCCGCGCTGCCGCCGACCCCCACGCAACCAGCGGATACGACCTCGCCGTCAACTTCGTCGTCGTCGACCTCGACCTCGTCGCCACCTTCGACATCGTCGGCACCGGCGACCACCACGACGATCGCGCCCACACCGGTCATGCCGCTCACGGGTTTGCCGATCACGGATCCAGCGATTGCCGCTCAACCGGCTGTCGTGATCAAGGTGTCCAACGACCCCGGGGCGCGACCGCAGTCGGGGCTCAACTCCGCCGACATCGTGTTCGAGGCATGGGGAGCCGGACCCACTCGGTTCGCCACCGTGTTCCAGAGCACTGACGCTCCGACCGTCGGCCCCATCCGCTCCGGTCGTACACAAGACGTCGATCTCGTCGGTGAGTTCAACGGTCCGGTCTTCGCCTGTTCCGGCGGAAACCCCACGGTCGTTACCACGCTCCGCAACTCCGATCTGCAGGTCGTCACCGAGAGCCAAGGCCCCGGATGGCGGCTCGATCCGCATCGTCGCCGCCCACACGCGACGTTCAACGACCCCGCCTCGCTGCGGCTCAATGCCGATCCGACGCGAACCGGCCCGGCGCAGCAGTACCACTATCGCCAGGCGGGCACGGCGGCCACCGGCGACGCGTCGGCCGGCTTCAACCTGCACATCGAACTCGTTCACGTGCAGTGGCGCTACAACCCACAAACTGGTCGGTACGAGCGTTCGCAGGATGGCGGCCCACACCTGCTCGCCGACGGTTCGCAGGTCACCTTCGACAACGTCGTGGTGATGTGGATCAACTACGACCACAGCTTCGCCGATGCACGTTCGCCCGACGGTGGCTCGATCGGTACCGGCACCGCATTGGTGTTCAGCGGTGGAAAGGTCACGACCGGCACCTGGACTCGCGATGATCGACTGAAGCCGATCAGCTTCACCGATGCATCGGGCGCCCCGATCTTGCTGGCGCCGGGCTCGACATGGATCGAACTGGCCAACAGCGGTCAGGGACTTTTCCCTGGAACTGACGAATTGGAAGTGCTTCCCGGCTGAGTGGTGACGACGGTACGACGCTGCGCTCTGCTACAACTGATACCGCACATTGTGGATCGGAGGGCCGCGTCGGGCGTAGGCGACGCAGGCTGGCTCGGCTGCTCGACCACCACGCTCGATACCCCACCCCCCACTCGAGGAGCGCAATGCATCGCGAGAGAACCGTGAAAACCACCAAGATCACCTCGATGTTGTTCGCCGCCGTCGCGCTCGTCGCGTGCGGTGGCTCCGCCAGTTCGGCACCCACGACCATTGGCACCGCCACCACGATCCCGACAACCGGCTCGCAGCAGGGCACGACGATCGGCAATGGCACGACGCCGGCGACGTCGGCCGGCACAGCGTCGACGTCGACAGCGACCACCATTCCCGGCACCCCGATGATGCCCCTCACCGGTCTGCCGATCAAGGATCCTGCGCTGGCCGCTCGACCCGCGCTTGTGGTGAAGATCGACAACCACCCGGATGCCCGTCCGCAGAGCGGCCTGAACCGGGCCGACATCGTGTTCGAGGAGAACGTCGAACAGCTCACCCGCTTCGCCGCGGTGTTCCAGAGCCAGACCCCGGATCCCGTGGGCCCGATCCGCAGTGGGCGCGAGCAAGATGTGCAGCTGCTCGGTTCGTTGAACAAGCCGATCTTCGCGTGGAGCGGCGGCAATGCCGGCGTGACGGCGGCGATCAACGGCTCCGACTTCGTGGTTGCCAACGTGCAGACCAACGCCCGCCAGGCCAGCAAGTCGTATCGCTCGAAGGATCGAGGGGTGCCCCACAACCTGTATGCCCAGGGAAGTGGCCTGTTCACGATGGCACCCGCCGGGGCCACTCCGCCGCCGCCGCAGTTCCAGTATCTCAAGGCGGGCGACCAGGCTGCCGGTGCTCCGTCATCAGGGGCAGACGTGCAGATGGACGGCGTCAAGGTGAGATGGACCTACGAAACCAAGTCGGGCACCTACCTGCGCTTCCAGAGCGGCAAGGCCCACAACGACGCGGCGCTCGGCCAGGTCAACAGCACCAATGTCGTTGTGCTCGTCGTCGATTACGTGCAGAGCAAGATCTACGCACCCAGCCCCATCGCCCAGACCCTCGGTACCGGCGAGGTCTACCTGTTCACTGGCGGCAAGGTGGTCCACGGTACGTGGACTCGCAAGGATCGGCTGAACGCGTTCACGTTGACGGCCGACGACGGCACGCCAATGCTGCTGACTCCAGGTCGTACGTGGGTCGAGCTGGCTCGCGTCAATTCGACAACACCCAGCCCGGCCTGAGCCGAGACGGTTGAACAGCGGCCGGGTGAGGGAAGCAGGTGCCCGGACCACCACGTTCGCGCACGTTTAGTCCTTGGGTCGGGCACCGACTCGGCGGTACGCTGGGAGCATGACTTCGAGCACTTCTTCGCCGCGCGCCACGGGAACCTACCCGGTCAAGCGTGGCCTTGCCGAGATGTTGAAAGGTGGCGTCATCATGGATGTCGTCACCGCCGAGCAGGCCAAGGTTGCCGAAGACTCCGGAGCATGTGCAGTGATGGCACTCGAGCGAGTGCCCGCCGACATCCGCCGCGACGGCGGTGTGGCCAGGATGAGCGACCCAGAGATGATCGAGGCCATCAAGGCAGCCGTCACGATCCCGGTCATGGCCAAGGCTCGCATCGGCCACTTCGTCGAGGCCCAGATCCTCGAGGCGTTAGGCGTCGACTACGTCGACGAGAGCGAAGTTCTCACACCGGCCGACGAGACCCACCACATCGACAAGTACAAGTTCACGGTTCCCTTCGTGTGCGGTGCGACCAACTTGGGCGAGGCCTTGCGGCGCATCAGCGAGGGCGCCTGCCTGATCCGTTCGAAGGGCGAGGCCGGCACCGGCAACATCGTCGAGGCGGTGCGCCACCTTCGCAACATCATCGGCGACATCCGCAAGGTTGGTCAGGCCGATTCGGCCGAGCTGTTCCAGTGGGCGAAGGTGCTCCAGGCACCGCTGCCGTTGGTGCAAGAGATCGCCGAAACCGGCTGGCTGCCTGTTCCGCTGTTCTGCGCAGGCGGCATCGCCACCCCTGCCGACGCGGCCCTGGCGATGCAGCTCGGCGCCGAGGCAGTGTTCGTTGGTTCTGGCATCTTCAAGAGCGATGATCCCGCGCCACGTGCCAAGGCCATCGTCGAAGCCACCACCCACTTCCGCGACGCACACATCCTTGCCAAGGTCAGCCGAGGCCTCGGCGCCCCGATGACGGGCATCGGCATGGACGAGATCAATCAGCGGTACGCGGAGCGCGGCTGGTAACCATGTCCAACGTAGGCGGGCCCCATCGGCTCGTCGGTGTGCTGGCACTGCAAGGCGCGTTCGTTGCGCACGAGCGCGCCCTCGCCATCGCCGGGGCGAACACTCGCCAGGTTCGCCAACCAGCGGATCTGGAAGGTCTCGACGGCCTGGTGATGCCGGGCGGGGAGAGCACGACGATGTCGAGGTTGCTGACCACCTCCGGCTTGTACGACGAGATCAAAGCGCTGCTGAGCGACGGCCTGCCGGTGTTCGGCACGTGCGCCGGAATGATCCTGTTGGCCTCGGAGGTGCTCGACGGGCGACCCGACCAACGTAGCTTCGGGGCGATCGATGTCTCTGTGCGCCGCAACGGCTACGGCCGCCAGGTCGACAGCTTCGAAGCCGACATCGACGTCGTCGATTTCGACCGCACGTTCCACGCTGTTTTCATTCGTGCTCCGAAGGTTGTCCGCGTCGGTCCGAACGTCGAAGTACTCGCCGAACTCGACGGCGTGCCGGTCGTGGCTCGACAGGGTCACGTGATGGTGGCATCGTTTCACCCGGAACTGACCGGCGACGCTCGGCTGCACGCCAGATTCCTGCAGGAGGTATAGGCCAATGTCGGGCCATTCGAAATGGGCAACGATCAAGCACAAGAAGGGGGCGGTCGACAAGGCCCGCGGCAAGCTCTTCGCCAAGATGGCCCGCCAACTGGAGGTCGCGGCGCGCGACGGCGGCGGTGATCCGAACTCGAATGCCACCCTGCGTACGGTGATGCTCAAGGCCAAGGCCGGCCAGATGACCAACGACGCCATCGATCGCGCCATCAAGCGCGGCACGGGCGAAGACGACGGCGGCACCTATGAAGCGATCACCTACGAGGGATATGCCCCCGGGGGAGTGGCGCTGCTGATCGACGTGCTCACCGACAACCGCAACCGCACCGGCGCCGACATCCGCAACATCTTCTCCAAACTCGGCGGCTCGATGGCCGAGCCCGGTGCGGTGGGTTGGCAGTTCGCCAGGCGTGGGGTCATCGTCGTCACCGGCGGCGACGAGGACAGCGTGATGATGGCTGCCCTCGAGGCTGGCGCCGACGACGTGTCGAACGATGGCGACGGGTTCAGGATCATGTGCGATCCATCGGTGGTCTACGACATCCGTGACGAGCTCCAGGCCGCCGGGTTCGCCGTGGAGTCTGCCGAGAGCACGATGGTTGCCAGTGTTTCTGTCGAAGTCACCGACACCGACGACGCCCGCAAGATCCTCCGAATCGTCGACGCGCTCGAGGACAACGACGACGTGCAAGACGTGTACAGCAACTTCGACATCAGCGGCGAACTGATGGAGGCGGTCGGGGGATGAGCGTCGGGGTCGGCGACCGAGCTCCCGTGTTTCGTCTGCCCGCCACGGGCGGGTCGATGGTGTCGCTCGACGACCTCGCCGGCGAGCCGGTGGTGCTGGTCTTCTATCCGGGCGACGACACGCCGGTCTGCACCAAGCAACTGAGCTCGTACAGTCGCGAGCTCAACGAGTTCGAGGCGCTCGATGCCCACGTCCTGGGGATCTCCGCGCAGAGTGTGGAGAGCCACGAAAAGTTCGCCAAGAAGCTCGGTCTGAAGTTTCCACTGCTGGCCGATACCGACAAGGCGGTTGCCGCGCTGTACGGCACGCTTGGCCCGCTCGGGTTCCCGCGTCGCAGCGTGTTCATCGTCGACCGCCAAGGTCTGATCAGGTACGCGCACCGGGCGATTGCCGGGCTCACGTATCGTCCGGTCAGCGAACTGATCGAGGTCCTGGCGTCGCTGAACTAGTCGCCGAGTGGAGGCTGCTGATTGGGGCCGTCGCCGAAGGTCTGTGCGAGCACATAGAAGCCAAGCTCCGCGCTTCTGTTTGCTCTCACAGAGGATTGAGGTCGACGTCTCGGGCCTATGTGGGATTGTTCGTGCCGCGCTTGACGGCTGCGATCGTCGACGACGCCGTGCTGGCCTCGTGACGGTGCCGGCCCATTGTGATCACCCTCCCGGCCGGCGCCGGGGGCTACAGTACGAACCTGTGTTCGTTGCGCAACGTGTTCTCGGGATCGATCCCGGCCTCACCCGATGCGGCTATGCCGTGCTCGACAGCAACGGCCCAGGCTCGCCGAAGGCAGTTTCCCTCGGCGTCTTGCGTACTCCGCCATCCGATCAGCTTCCGCAGCGCCTCGCCGCGCTGCAGGCCGAGATCGTCGCCCTGCTGCGCGAGTTCCGTCCCGATGTCGTTGTTGTCGAGCAGGTGTTCTTCCAGGTCAACGTGCGCACGGCGATGAGTGTCGGTCAGGCCAGCGGCCTGGCACTCGCCGAGGCGGCGGCGTTCGGGTGTCAGGTCGTGCAGTACACACCGAATCAGGTCAAGAACTCGGTCGCTGGTTGGGGCGGTGCCGACAAGGCCCAGGTTCAAAAGATGGTTCAGGTGCGCCTCGGTTTCTCCACCCCGCCTCGGCCTGCAGATGCCGCCGACGCCGCGGCGCTGGCCTTGTGCTATCTCTCGTCCGCGCCGCTGCGCCGCCACGTCGAGGCGCTCTCCAAGGTGGTCGGCGCATGATCGGCTCGCTGCGGGGTTCGGTGCTCGAACGCCTCGACGACGGCCGAGTGTTGATCGAGGTCAGCGGCGTGGGCTATCTGGTCACGGTCACCCCGCGGACGTTGGCCGAGCTCGAGCCGACCTCCCCGGTCTTCCTGTACGTGCATCACCACATCCGCGAAGACGCCCAGATGTTGTTCGGGTTCCTTCGGCGCGACGAGCGGGCAGCATTCGACATCCTCATCGCCACGCACGGCATCGGCCCGTCGCTGGCCGTCGCCATCCTCGGCACGCACACCCCCAGCGCGCTGATCGACATCGTCGCCGGCAGCGATCTGGGCGCCCTCACGCTCGTGCCCGGTGTCGGCAAGAAGACGGCAGAGCGCTTGCTGGTCGAGTTGCGCAATCGACTCAACTTGCCGATGCTCGATCCGCTCACCAGCGGCGTAGGCAGCACGGTCGGCAACGTCCGCGAGGCGCTTGCCGGGCTCGGTTACGCGCCCGAAGAGATTCGCGAGGCGATGCGCGAGCTGTCCGACTCGGATTCGGCCGAGAGCCTTTTGCGCGACGCACTTCGACTGCTCGGGGCTCGACGTGCGTGAGGAGTTTCTCGATCCGTCACCCACCACTGACATCGAAGAGGCCGACGAAGCCGGTCTGCGGCCGCGGCGGCTCAGCGAGTTCGTCGGCCAGCGAGAGCTGAAGGAGCACCTCAGCATCGTCCTCGAAGCGGCGAAGATGCGTGGTCAACCCGCCGATCACCTGCTGTTGGCTGGTCCACCTGGTCTCGGCAAGACCAGCCTTGCCGGCATCGTTGCCGTCGAGATGGGTGTGCACATGCACATCACCTCGGGCCCGGCGCTCGAGCGTGCCGGCGATCTGGCGGCGATTCTCACCAAGCTCAGCGACGGCGATGTTCTGTTCATCGACGAGATCCACCGCTTGTCGCGTGCTGTCGAAGAGATCCTGTATCCGGCCATGGAGGATTTTCAGCTCGACATCGTCGTTGGCAAGGGTCCGGCCGCTTCGTCGATCCGGCTCAGTCTCCCGCCGTTCACACTGGTCGGGGCGACGACACGCACGGGCATGATCACCGGTCCGTTGCGCGATCGATTCGGTCTCGTGGCGCGGCTCGACTACTACGCCGATGACGAGCTGGAAACGATCGTGCGCCGCGCCGCCGGCATCCTTCGGGTCACCATCACTGCCGAGGCCGCCTGGGAGATCGCCCGCCGTTCGCGGGGTACCCCGCGCATCGCCAACCGCTTGCTCCGCCGCGTTCGCGACTACGCCGAGGTGCGCGGCGACGGCACCATCTCGGTGACCACCGCGCAAGACGGCTTGCAACTCTTCGGCGTCGACGGGCGTGGCCTCGACAAGGTCGACCGGGCCATCCTCTCGGCCATCTGCAAGCAGTTCCACGGTGGTCCGGTGGGTCTCAGCACGCTGGCGATCAGCGTCGGCGAGCAGCCCGAGACCCTCGAAGACATGTACGAGCCGTTTCTCATCCAACAGGGCATGCTCGCTCGCACGCCGCGCGGTCGCGTTGCCATGGCGGCGGCCTACGAACACATCGGGCTGACCCCACCCGCATCAGGTGCCGCGCCGAGCTCCCTGTTCGACTGACCACAACCTTGTGGAGTGTTTCGTGGCGACCTGGGTGCGGCAGGGCACTCCACAGGATCAAATGCGCAGGCGCACGCTCAAACAGGTGACGCAGCCTTCGAGCTTCTGGAACTCGCCGATGTCGACCTCGACGGGGTGATACCCGAGAGCGCGGTACATCGCTGCCGACTCCGCGCAATCGGCGGCCATCAGCAAGTGGTCGTCACCCAACAGCACGACATGAGCACCCGATTCCTCCGGCGTGGCAAGGAACTTGGGGAACATCGACGGATCGTCGACAGCGTCGGGCCAGCCGACGATGGTGCCGTCAGGAAGTGCGGTGACGGCAGACTTGAGGTGGAGCACCTTGGTACACGGAACGCTCACGACAGTCGCGCCCCGCGTCGCGAGATGAGCGGCCAGCTGGGCGATGCCGGCGGCGTTGGTACGTCCTCCCAAGCCGACGTAGACGGTGCTGCCCACCTTCAGCACATCGCCGCCGTCGAGCGTGCCGGGCGGTTCGATCCTCAACGGTTCATATCCGAGGTCGGCGAGCAACTCGGCGACCGCGACCGTCTCGGACTGTCTGCTCGGCGCGCCGGGCAGCGAGATCACCACGAGATCGTTGAAGGCGACCATCGTGTCTTCGATGAATGCCGCGTCGGCGCAGTCGTCGGCAGGCGGGACCTCGATCACCTCCCAACCGTGGAGTCGGAGGGCGTCGACGTAGCCGGCCCATTGTCGCTCAGCACGTGCCACATCGACGGGCTGTCGTTCGAGATGGGTCAACAGACCTTCGGCCAGGCGCGGGCCGGGCCGGCGAACGAGTGCTCTCACGCCGGGAGATGCGAGGCGAGGAACGCCATGGTCTTGCTCCACGCTGAATTGGCCGCGCCCTCGTCGTAGAACATCTCGCTCTGATGGTTATCGAAGGCGTGTCCCGCGGTCTCGACGTTGAGCACGAAGCCGGCGCGGCCGGAGATCGCCTCGCTGATCGCGTCGATGCCGTCGGATGGGATGTACGAGTCGTTGTTGCCGAAGTGGAACAGCGTCGGGCACGAGACCTGGGTGATCATGCCGAGCATCGATGGCACCCCCGAGCCGTAGTAGCTCACACAGCAGCTCGGCTCGGCCATGGCCGCGACACCCCAAGCCAGAGTCCCGCCGAGGCAGAACCCCATCACCGCCGGTGCGGTCGTGATGCCTGGCTGGCTGTGGAGATGGGCAAGCGCCGCGGAGCAATCGGCGACGGCTTTCGGGAAGTCGAGCTGCTGCACCTTCTCCAACGAGGCCGCGAGTCCCGCCTGATCGTGGTCGGCCTCCCAGTTCGGGGCGAACCTCCAGAACACATCGGGAGCACCGACGAGGTACCCGTCCCCGGCCAACTCGTCGGCGACATCGCGGATGTACGCGCTGACCCCGAAGATCTCCTGGATCAACAGGATCGCCGAGCGTGGCGGAGTATCGGGCGCCCAGATGTGCAGGTCCATCGAGCCGTCGGACCCACATGTCACCTTCTCGGTTCGTAAGGTCGTCATGCGGGCAATCGTGTCACACGACCACGGGCCCGGCCGTAGCCTGGTCGCCCCATGCGCCTCACCGATTTCGACTACGACTTGCCGGCGGAGCGCATCGCCCAGATACCGATCGAACCGCGCGACGCGGCACGGCTGCTGGTCGACCGGGGAAGCAACGCGCCCCGTCATGTGCATGTCTGCGATCTGCCGACGCTGCTCGACGACGGCGATCTCCTGGTGATCAACGACACCAAGGTGATCCCTGCCCGGCTGCTTCTGCGTCGCGAGACCGGCGGGTCTGCGGAAGTGCTGCTGCTCGAACCGGTCAGCGACGACCGCCGAGTGTGGGAAGCGATGATTCGGCCGGGGCGCAAGCTGCGGCTCGGCGAGCGGCTGGTCGACCTGGCCGGTGACGCGTTGGTCGAGATCGGTCCACGGACCGAAGCCGGCGACACCTGCACGGTGACGATCGTCGCCGAAGGTGATCCGCTGACGCTCCTGCAACGCCACGGGCAGATGCCGCTTCCGCCGTACATCACCGCCGAGCTCGCCCAGCCCGACCGATATCAGACCGTCTATGCCAAGGATCCGGCATCTGCTGCGGCACCGACTGCCGGGCTGCACTTCACGCCCCAGTTGCTCGACGCGGTGGCAGCCCTCGGTGTCGAGATCGCTAGGGTCGAGCTCGTCGTCGGCCTCGACACGTTCAAGCCGGTGAGCGTCAGCGACCCGAGCAAGCACGTCATGCACAGCGAGCGTTACACCGTGGGGGTCGACGTGATGGAGCAGTGTCGGCAGGCGCGGCGCGTGGTTGCCGTGGGCACCACCAGCGTGCGCGCCCTCGAGTCGGCAGCCGCGTCGGGGCAGCTGAACGGTCGCACGCGTCTGTTCATCACGAAGCCGTTCGATTGGAAGGTGGTCGACCTGATGATGACGAACTTCCACTTGCCACGAACCACGTTGTTGATGATGATCGACGCGTTCGTCGGAGACCGCTGGCGCCATCTGTACGAGATCGCCCTCACCGGGGGCTACCGCTTTCTCAGCTTTGGAGACGCGATGTTGCTCGATCGAAAGGCGGCGTAGGTGCACCCGGTCCGTTTCGAGGTAGTCGCAACCGATGGCGCGGCGCGCTCCGGTGTGGCTCACACGGCACGCGGCAGCTACCGCACGCCGTGCTTCATGCCCGTCGGCACGCGCGGTGCGATCAAGTACCTCAGTGCCGCCGACTACGAGCGCCTCGGAACGGAGATCGTGCTCGGCAACACCTATCACCTCATGTTGCGACCCGGCGCGGAGACCGTTGCCGCGCTCGGCGGTCTCGGCAGGTTCGCCGGATGGAACGGGCTCACGCTGACGGATTCCGGTGGCTTCCAGGTCTTCTCACTCGAGCCGAAGGTCGACGACGACGGTGTCACCTTCCGCAGTACGTACGACGGGTCGTCGCATCGGCTGACCCCCGAGATCGCGGTTCAAACCCAGGAGTTGCTGGGCGCCGACATTCAGATGGTTCTCGATGTCTGCCCACCGCTACCTTCGCCACCCGACGTGATCCGTCTTGCTGTCGAACGCACCGCAGCGTGGGCGGCACGGGCCAAACAACAACATCAGCTTCCGGATCAGGCATTGTTCGGCATCGTTCAAGGCGGGGTCGACGAGCAGATGCGCACCGAGAGCGCTCGGCGCGCCGTCGAGTTGGGGTTCGACGGCTATGGGATCGGTGGTCTCAGCGTGGGGGAGACCCGTGGCGAGATGCTACCGGCGTTGGCCGCCACGTTGCAGCATCTGCCGGCAGATCGCCCCCGGTACTTGATGGGAGTCGGCGACCCGGCGAGCCTGGTCGAGGCCGTCGCGCTGGGCGTCGACCAGTTCGACTGCGTCATGCAGACGCGGATCGGGCGGCACGGAACGGCGTTGACCAGCGAGGGGAAGCTGCACATCAAGAATGCAAAGCACGCCGTCGCCGACGAGCCGCTCGACGCGCAATGTGCCTGCGAAGTGTGTGGTCGTCACAGCCGCGGCTACATCCGCCACCTGTTCCAGGTCGGCGAGCCCACTGCGTCCAGGCTGGTCAGCCTGCACAACATCAGCTGGACCATTCAGCTCATGGCCCGCATGCGGGCGGCCATCGAGGCCGGAACCCTCGCCAAGCTCCGCCGAGAGGTTCTGGCTGTTTGGGGGTGATCTGCCCAACGCGTCATCGGTGTGGTTAGCATTGCCCGTCGGTTATCAGGGGTCTTTCCCTGCTGCGTCAACAATTGGACACTCAACACATGTACGTCTTGTCGATCATTGCTGCCACCCAGAAGAGCAATCCGCTCGGTCTGTTCATCCCGATGATCCTCATCGGTGCCGCGATGTACTTCTTGATGATCCGCCCTCAGCGCCGCAAGATGCGCGCCCAGTCAGCGCTCCAATCGTCGATCGAGGTCGGCGACGAAGTGATGACCACATCGGGCATGTACGGCTTCGTCACCCAGCTGGAAGGCGATGTCGCCTGGCTGGAGATCGATGACGACGTGCAGATCCGCATTGCCCGTGCGGCACTGCAGCGCAAGGTCGACACGTCGAACGGTGACACTGCAACGCCCATCGACGACGGTTCCGGTCGCGGCAAGAAGATCGAGCCGACCGACGACACGGCGGCCGACGAGCCGTCGAACTAGATGCGCAAGAAGCTGATCTACTCCCTCGTCGGCATCTTGGTCCTGGCGTTCGGTGGTTTGATCGCCACGCTCGTTGCCGGCAACAAACCGGCCCTTGGTCTTGACCTGCAGGGTGGTATCTCCATCACCCAGCAGCCCGTTGGGCCTTTCAACTCCTCCAGCCTCGACCTCGCTGTCGAGCGCATCCGCGCCCGAGTCGACAGCCTCGGCGTGGCAGAGCCCGAGATCCTGCGACAGGGTGATGCGATCATCGTCAACCTGCCCGGCGTGAAGAACCAGCAGCAGGCCGAAGAGCTCGTCAAGGTCACGGGCCAGGTGTATCTCCGACCCGTGCTCAAAGACGACCAGTTCGGTCTTCCTTGCGTGACCTCTGAGCCGAAGAAGACTCAACCGTCGAGCGGTACCACCACGACCTCCGTCGCAACCTCGGGCAGCGGCGCGGTATTCGGAACCACGACGACCATCCCCACCACAGCCGCCGTCAGCGGCAGCAACGCCCCGACAACGACGGCTGCCGGCGGACCATCGCGATTGCCGAGCAGAGCGAACACCACCACCACGGCCTCGACGACTGCGACACCCGACACGGGGGCAGCCACGACCGTGCTCGGGGCGCCGACATCGACGGTGCCTTCCGGGGCACCGACGACAACCGCCGCCGGCAACACGTTGAACACCTTGCCCGACGTTGCACCCGATGCGACCGGCTACGTCAGTGCCCGCGGTGGAAGCATCTGCAAGGTCGGTCCCGCGGGGGGAACTGGCGAGGTCTTCGTCGACGATGCCACGGCGCGAATCATCTCCGGTTCCGGCTGGGGCGTCACGGTCAGCCTTCGTGGCGGTTCCAACGGCGAAGGTGTTTGGAACACCTTGGCGGCGGAGTGCTTCAACGGTACGGCGACATGCCCAACCCGTCAGCTGGCGATCGTGCTCGACGGTGAGGTCATCTCGGCCCCGACCGTGCAGCAGCCCTCTTTCACCGGAAGCGTGGAGATCACCGGAAGCTTCAGCGAGGCCGAAGCGCGCAACCTTGCCAGGGTGCTCAACAGCGGTTCGCTGCCGGTCAAGCTCGTGACGCAAGACGTCAAGACGGTCTCACCGACGCTCGGCAAAGACTCCCTGCACGCCGCGGTCATCTCCGGCCTCGTCGGTATCGGCCTGGTGCTGTTGTTCATGGTGCTCTACTACCGGCTGCTCGGTCTGATCGTGGCTGCCGGTCTCACGGTGTCTGGTGCGTTGATCTGGACGATGGTCTCGTTCCTCTCCAAGACGCAGGGACTGGCGCTGTCGCTTGCCGGAATCGCCGGCCTCATCGTCTCCGTCGGCGTCACCGTCGACTCGTACGTCGTCTTCTTCGAACGATTGAAAGACGAGGTGCGCGCCGGGCGATCGATGCGCAACAGCGCCCAGCGCGGGTTCGCCGGCGCATGGCACACGATCGTGGTCGCCGACCTCGTGTCGCTGATCGGTGCCGCGGTGTTGTGGTACCTCAGCGTCGGCGACGTTCGGGGATTCGCCTTCTTCCTCGGGCTCTCGACCCTGTGCGACCTCGTGGTCGCCTACTTCTTCACCCGTCCGGCGGTCTTGCTGCTCGCCCGAACCGAGTGGATGGCCCGTCGCAGGGTCATGGGTATCGAAGTCACGGCAACCGGAGGTGCGGCATGAGCACCGATGTTTTCCCCATGGCTCGGGCACGTCGCGGTCGCGGCGGTCGGCTGTACCACGGCGAGACGGCCATCGATTTCTACGGCCGCCGCTGGTGGGGCCTCGGCGGGTCGGCGTTGCTGCTCGTCATCACCATCGTGTCGATGTTTGCCAGCGGGCTCAACCTGGGGCTCGACTTCAAGGGCGGTGTGAGTTGGGAGGTTCCGGCGGCGCACCTGACGGTCGGCCAAGCCAAGTCAGTGCTCGATGCCAACGGTGTCAACAGCACCAATGCCAAGATCCAGCAGCTCTCATCGGCGTCAGGCACCCAGATCCTCGTCCAGGTCGGTGACCAGTCGGTTGCCAAGCGCGAGCAGATCAAAGAGGCGCTAGCCACTGCGGCCAGTGTCGACGGCGCGGCGGTCAGCGTCAAAGCCGTGGGCTCCACGTGGGGTCGAAGCATCACCGAGAAGGCCGTTCGCGCGCTCATCATCTTCTTGATCCTGGTGTCGCTGTTCATCGCCTGGCGGCTCGAATGGCGAATGGCGCTGGCCGCGATCATCGCCATGATTCACGACGTGCTGATCAGCGTTGGCGTCTATTCCGTGTTCCGGTTCGAGGTCACTCCCGCGACCGTGGTGGCGTTCCTGACCATCCTCGGCTTCTCGCTGTACGACACGATCGTGGTGTTCGACAAGGTCAAGGACAACACTTCGCACTACTCCACCTCGCGCATGCCGTACGCCGATGTCATCAACGTGTCGATGAACCAGGTGCTGATGCGTTCGATCAACACCAGCGTCGCGGCCGTGTTGCCGGTGCTGTCACTGCTGATACTCGGTGCCGGAGTGATGGGCGCGGTCACGTTGCGCGAGTTTGCACTGGCGTTGTTGGTCGGACTGTTGACAGGGTCCTACTCGTCGATCTTCATCGCCTCCCCGCTGCTGGCGATGTTCAAAGAGCGCGAGGCCCGGTTCAAGCTGTTCCGTGGCACGCATGCCACCAAGATCGAGCTCGAGCGCCTGGTCCTCGGCGGATCGCCGCAGGCGAAGCGTGACGCGGCCCGGCAACGAGCCGACGCCGGCAACGACGATTCCGTCCTACCCGTGGTGAAGAGCACGCCGCAGTCATTGCTCACCCATCCGCCGCGGCCGCGGAAGAAGAAGCGTCGCACCAGCTAAGGGGCGGTAACCTGGTGCCGTATGGCATCAAACGGCCACTGGCTCAGCGAACACGTCCGCGACATCGACGACTTCCCCTCGCCGGGGTTCACCTTCCGCGACATCACACCGCTGCTTGCTGACGGCGCCGCCTTTGGTCGGGCGATCGACGAGTTGGCCGACCGTTTCGACGACGCACCGGCCGATCGGGTGCTGGGCATGGAGGCTCGTGGCTTCATCATCGCCGCTCCGGTCGCCTACCGCATGGGTGCCGGGTTCGTCCCAGTTCGCAAGGCCGGCAAGCTTCCGTGGGCAGTCATCCGCGAGGAGTACTCGCTCGAGTACGGCAGCGACAAGCTCGAGGTTCATCGCGACGCCATCTTTCCGGGCGAGCGCATCCTGGTGATCGACGACGTGCTGGCCACCGGTGGCACCGCCGCGGCGACCGTTCGCCTCGTCGAGGCACTCAACGGAATTGTCGTCGGCATCGGCGTGCTGATCGAGCTCGAAGACCTCGGTGGTCGCGCCAAGCTCGCGGGTCATCGAGTCGAAAGCCTCGCCAGGTACTGAGGTCTGCCCATGCCTGCCGTCGATCGTGTGCTGCCATGGCGCCGGCACCAGAACGTCACCGCGGATGAGCTGACCCCGCTGTTGAGCGCGTACCGCCGCCGGCACCCGAAGGCGCCGGTGGCGATGATCAATCGCGCCTACGAGACCGCGAAGGAAGCTCACCGCCACCAGTCACGCGGCAGTGGTGAGAGCTACATCAACCACCCGCTGGCGGTCGCACGAATCGTTGCCGACATCGGCCTCGACGAGATCTCGCTCGCCGCGGCGTTGCTGCACGACGCGGTGGAAGACACCGAGATCACGATCGCCGATGTCGAGAAGGCGTTCGGCGCCGAGGTTGCCGCGATCGTCGACGGCGTGACCAAGCTCGAACGACTGCAGTTCGACTCGAAGGAGGCGCAGCAAGCCGCGACCATGCGCAAGATGCTGGTCGCCATGGCCCGCGACTTGCGGGTGCTGATCATCAAGCTCGCCGACC
>JANYKU010000008.1 GCA_025358075.1 Ilumatobacteraceae bacterium | reverse complement strand
CGGTGCCGCCGCCAGCCTCACCACGATGGCACCTGCGGTCCTCACCGTGATCGCCCTCGTCGTGATCGCCCGCCGCGGTTCGGCCCAGCCCGCCGCGCTCGCCCTGCCGTTCGAGAGGGCCCGATGAGCGCCAACGATCTCGCATCAACCCCACAAGCGAAGGAGTAATCATGAAGACATCCAAGAATCGGGCGCTCCGGCGGTCGATCATCATGCTCGCCGCGATCGGCCTGGTCGCCGCAGCATGCGGCTCAAGCGCGAAATCGACGCCGACCACCGCCACGGCGGCACCGTCGGCCACAACGGTGGCTCCATCGGCCACGTCCGCACCCACAGCTCCGGCGTCGACCGCTCCCACCGCGACACAGCCGGCTGGATCCACACCGAGCAAGGGCGCCGGGCTGAGGGTCGCCGTGATACTTCCCAGCGCAGCGAATGACCTGTCGTTCAGCCAGAGCATGTCCGACGCCCTCAATCGGATGAAGGATGCGGGACTCATCTCCGAGCTGAAGGTGAGCGAGAACATGTTCGTCGTCGACGACGCCGCGGCAGCAATCCGCAGCTATGCCCAAGCTGGGTTCGACATCGTCATCGCACATGGCTCGCAGTACGGTGGCTCGCTACAGCAGATCGCCCCAGACTTCCCGAAGGTTGCCTTCGCCTGGGGAACTGCTGCAGACACGTTCGGCCTTCCGAACGTCACCGGGTACACCGCAGCATCCGATGAGGGCGGCTACGTGATGGGCGTCATGGGTGCGATGCTCGCCAAGGGTTCATCGATGGGCGTCATCGGGCCGATCGAGGTCGGCGACGCCAAGCTGTACAACGACGGATTCGCGGCCGGCGCAAAGGCCCAGGATCCCAACGTGAAAGTCGGCGTGAACTACACAGAGTCGTTCAGCGACACGGCCCTTGCTGCCGAGGCGGCCACGTCGTTCGTCACCGGCGGAGCCAAGGTGCTGACCGGATCGTCGCAGATGACTGTGGGCGCTGTCGGCGTGGCCAAGAACAGCGGAGTCGCCTGGTTCGCGACCAACTCCAACCAGACCCAGCTCGCCCCCGATGTCGTGGTTGCCAGCCAGGTCTACAAGTGGGATGTCGTGCTCAAGCAGCTGTTCGCCAAGGTCAACTCTGGTTCCTACGGCGGCGACACGTACACGATCAACCTGGCCAACGGTGGCGAAGTGATCGAGTTCAACGACGCCTACAAGCTGCCTGCCGACGTCAAGGCAGCCGGCGCCAAGGCGATTGCCGGAATCACCGATGGCTCGATCAAGACCGGCGTTGTCGGGAGCTGACCCGGGCCGATTGACCAGACGTTGGAGAGAGTGAGAAGAAGCATGGTGATGACATCGAGGGTCGCAACCGACGAGACCACACCGATGTTGCAGATGCGCGGGATCGACAAGCGATTCCCCGGTGTCATCGCAAACGACAACGTCGACTTCGACGTCAGGGCCGGCGAAGTCCACGCACTTCTCGGCGAGAACGGCGCCGGCAAGAGCACGTTGATGAAGATCTTGTTCGGGATGTACCAGCCGGACCGGGGCGAGGTGCTTCTCCACGGCAAACCGCTGCGGCTGCGCTCGCCTCACGACGCGATCGAGGCCGGCGTGGGCATGATCCACCAGCACTTCATGCTCGTGCCGACGCTCACGGTCACTGAGAACGTCGCCCTCGGCTTGGGTCGCAACCCGTTCGCCGGAGTCGACCTGCCGGGCGTTGCCCGGCGCATCACGGAGTTGAGCAAGACCTATCACCTTGGTATCGACCCTGAAGCCAAGTGCTGGCAACTCGCTGTGGGTGAGCGCCAGCGCGTTGAGATCTTGAAGGTTCTGTACCGGGAGGCTCGCCTGCTGGTGCTCGACGAACCGACCGCGGTGCTGACGCCCGGCGAAGTAGACGACTTGCTACGAACGCTGCGCCGGATTGCCGACGACGGCTGCGGGCTGATCTTCATCAGTCACAAGCTGCGCGAGTCCATTGATTTCGCCGACCGGATCACGGTGATGCGCGACGGCGCGGTGACCGGCGAGGTCCTCCCGGCCGAGACGAGCTTCGATCAACTGGCTCAGCTCATGGTCGGGCGCCCAGTGAAGCTGATCCCCGACAAGGAGCCGAGTGTTCCCGGCCCTGCGGTGCTCACCGTTTCCGACCTCACCGTGGCGGGCGACCGTCGTCACGTGGCCGTCGATGCGGTCACCTTCGAGGTGCGTGCCGGTGAGGTGGTGGGGATCGCCGGTGTGTCGGGCAATGGTCAGCGCGAGCTCGCCGACGCGATCGCCGGGTTGCGGCCGGTGGTGTCGGGCGCCGTGCGGATCAACGGGGTCGAGACGACGAACAAGTCGCCACGCGACTCGCGCGCTGCTGGGCTGGCCTATGTGCCCGAGGAGCGGATGCGCGAAGGCGCGATCGGAGACTTCAGCGTGTGGGAGAACCTCATCTTGTTGAACCACGTCGGATCACCGAACGCGTCGCGCGGATTTCTGCACATGCGGGCCATCCGTGAGCAGGCCCAGAAGCTCGTGTCGTCATATGTGGTCAGGACCCCCAGCCTCGACACGCCGGTACGGTCGCTGTCGGGCGGCAACATCCAGAAGATGATCATGGCCCGCGAGATGTCCGCGGCCGCCGCCGTACTGGTGGTCTCGCAGCCCACACGGGGCGTCGACATCGGCGCAGCCGAATACATCCACGCCCGGCTGGTCGACGCCCGCGCGGCCGGGGTGGGGATTCTGCTGATCTCCGGCGAACTCGAAGAAGTGCTTGGGATGAGCGATCGCATCGGCGTGATGTTCGAGGGCCGCCTCGTGGCGATGCTCGAGCGCAAAGACTGCACAGCGGAACGGCTCGGCCTACTGATGGCCGGCGAATCGGATGACACGGATCGGAGAGCAGGATGATCACGAACTTGGGACCTGATACCACGGGGCTGCACGCGTTGTATGGTCGCAGCCTGCTGACGACGCACGACTGGTCGACAGACGATCTCGATGCTCTCCTCGCTGCGGCGTCCCGGCTCGAGGCTCTCGATCGTGCCGGCATCCGCGTCGATGTGCTGCGCGGTGAGCTCGCCTACGCGATGTTCTTCGACAATTCGACTCGGACGAAGTCGGCGTGGGCGGGTGCCGCGGCCCGTCTCGGGATGCACCCGGTGATCGTCGATGGTTCCTCGACTCAGGTGTCGCACGGCGAAACGGCCGAGGAGACCGGCGCCATGCTCGGGATGAATGCTCACGCGCTCGGTGTGCGTCACGATCTCATCCTCGGCGAGGGCAACGCGTTCATGCGCGATGTGCAGCGGGGCATCGACGGCTACCTCGCAGCCACCGACGATGCGCGGGTCGTGCCGATCGTCAACCTGCAGTGCGACATCGATCATCCGACCCAGTCGCTGGCCGACCTGCTCTGGTTACGCGAGCATTTTGGCGGCTCTGTCGCCGGTCGGCGGATCACGGTGTCGTGGGCGTATTCGCCGAGCTATGCCAAGCCGCTGTCGGTGCCGCAAGGCGTCGTGTCACTTCTGGCCCGGTTCGGTGCACACGTCACGCTGGCTCACCCGCCCGGCTACGAGCTGCTCGCCGAACCAATGGCGTGGGCGGCCGAGGGCGCTGCTGCATCGGGAGGCTCGTTCCGGGTGACGCACGACATGGACGAAGCATTCGCCGGCGCCGAGGCCGTCTACCCCAAGTCGTGGGGGCCGCAGGTGTTGATGGGCGAGCGGGTGGCTGCCAACCGGGCAGGCGACCGCGAGGCGATGCACGACATCGAACAGCGGGCGCTGGCCCAGAATGCGCAGCATCGGGAGTGGATCTGCGACGAGCGGCGGATGGCACTCACCGCCGACGCGCTCTACCTGCATTGCCTGCCGGCCGACATCGGTGCAGAGGTCAGCCCGGGTGTGATGGAACGGTTCCGCGTCGCTGTGGCTCGCGAGGCGAACAAGAAGGTGTACGTGGTCATGGCCCTGCTCGCCGCGGCAAAGGTCCCCAATCTCACCGCGGTACTCAACGGAGGTGTTTGAAATGCCCGAAGTGTCAGAACAACTGGACTTGTCGAAACTCGATCACAGGGTCGCCGAACTGGCCGAGCAGTATCGCCCACTCGCCGTCGCAATCCTGCGCGAGGCCATCCGCATCCCGGCCGACGATGTCGACCGGCCCGTCGATGACGGTGGTGACCCGCGTTCGGGACTCTCGAACCACGAGAGTCGCCGGCTGCATTTCCTGCGCGACACGATCATCGATATTGACGCCGTTCGCCACGCCGACGACGTGTGGTTCGACGATTACGGCAACCTCGTGTGGCTCGTGCGCGATCCGTTCGATGGCGTTCCGCCGGAGCACCAGAAGATCATCTACTTCGACGGTCACACCGACACCGTGCAGGCTCTACGCACCCAATGGCACGACAAGCTCGGCAGAGCAGTCGACCCCTACAACGGGTTGATCGACGCCGCTGCGCTCACTCCAACAGCGCTGCGCGATCAGCTCGGCTACGTTCCCCCCGACGACGAGTGGGAGCACCTCGTGTTCGGTCGGGGCTCGGCCGATCAGCTGGCTGGTGTTGTCGCCCAGATCGTGGCAACGAAGATCATGCTGGAGCTGGTGGATGACGGCGCCTTGCACGGGGTGATCGTACGGTCGTATGCCACGGCCGCCGAAGAGGACAACGACGGGGGTGGCCCGCGCCACGTCGTCGCCAAGATCTGGCCGGGGGCCGGTGCCGAGATGATCCCCGACGTCGTGATCTTGACCGAGGGCACCGGTGACGCCATCAAAGGAGCGCTCGGCATCTACCGCGGCCAACGCGGACGCATGCAGATCGAAGTCACCGTCGTCGGGCGCTCATGCCACGGCTCGATGCCCTTCGAAGGCCTCAACCCGCTCGAGCACGGCGGCGCCATCCTTGCTGAGGCAGCCCAACGACATGCTGCCGGAGACGGCTTCGCCGACCATTCGTTCCTCGGTCGAGGCACCCGCACGGCGTCGTGGTCGATGCTCGACACCCCCAGCGACTGTGCAGTGCCGGACCGCTTCACGTTCCGGTTCGATCGACGCCTCACGCTGGGAGAGACCCCTGAGCAGTCGCTGGCCGACATCGAATCGCTCGACGCGGTGGCGGCCGCACGCGCTGCCGGCTTGACCGTCACCATCGACGTGCCCCGATACACCCAGCCGACGTGGCGGGCCTATCCCGTCGACAACGCCCAGATCTACCCGGGCTGGGTGACCCCCGCCGAACACCCGTCGATACGGGCAGCCGTCGACGCCTACCGTCGCGTCGTCACACCCCACGTCGTCGAACCCGACGGCGGGGCGACGCGCGGCGCGCTGCGCGCCGAACCTCGCGTCGACAAATGGATCTTCTCGACCGACGGCGTCGGCTTCCCGATCCCCGTTGACGACGCCACCATCGACGTTGGCCCCGACAAGGCCTGGGTTGTATCTGGGCCCGTAAAGCACCCGCCGATGTTCGGTATCGGTGCCGGCATCGAGCAGAACACCCACCGCATCGGCGAGTGCGTCGACGCCCGCGAGTTGCAGCATGCCATTGCCGTGCTCGCCCGCTTTCCTCGCTCGTTCGTGGACCTCACCACCGTTGGTTCGTGATGCGAATCGTCGTTGCTCTGGGTGGCAATGCCTTGCTCAAGCGGGGACAGAGACCTGACAACGACGTGCAGGAGGCCAACGTTGCGCTGTCGGTTCGGGCGCTTGCCCCGCTCGCCCTGGACCACGAGCTTGTGGTCACTCACGGCAACGGTCCACAGGTCGGTGTGCTCGCCCTGGAGAGTGCGTTGGATCCCAACTTGACCAGGTCATACCCGTTCGATGTGCTCGGAGCACAGACCCAGGGGATGATCGGTTACTGGCTGTTGCAGGCGCTGCAGAACGAACTCCCCGGCCGCCAGATCGCGGCGATCATCAACCAAACGCTGGTTTCGGCCGCTGATCCGGCTTTTGCCGACCCGACCAAGTTCATCGGTGAGATCTACGACGAGGCCCGGGCGCGTGTCCTCGCAAAGGAGCGCGGCTGGACCGTCAAACCCGACGGTCCGCATTGGCGACGAGTCGTCGCCTCGCCCGAGCCGCGACGGGTGGTCGAGACCCGCTTGATTCGCCTGATGCTCGCCAATGGTGCGGTCGTAGTCTGTGCCGGCGGTGGCGGGGTGCCGGTGGTGCGCAACAAGCTTGGTCGCCTCGAGGGTGTCGAGGCCGTCGTCGACAAGGACCGCACCGCGCTCGTCCTTGCCGAGGCGCTCGACGCCGATGCCCTGCTGATCCTCACCGACGTGGCCAATGTCTTTCGCAATTTCGGGACGCCGCAGCAGGAAGCGATTACTCGCTCGACGCCCGACGCCATGCGCGATGGTGAGTTCCCCGCCGGATCCATGGGACCCAAGGTCGAGGCCGCCTGTCGCTTTGTCGAGGTCACCGGTGGAATGGCCGGCATCGGCAGCCTCGAAGATGCCGTCGCCATCTTGGCAGGCACCGCCGGAACCATCCTCACGCCCACCGGTGACTACTCACCCCCAGGTGTTTCGAACCAATGACCCGTTGATCCCGGTCCGCGCTGTGCCAGCGCTCGGTCTAGGGTCTGCTGGCAGGAGCTGTGCTTCGTTGACGACTGAGAGCGTGACGGTTCTGTTCACCGACATGGTTGGCTCGACTGCGTTGGCGACCAGCCTGGCGCCCGACGCGGCGGACGAATTTCGCCGTGAGCACTTCTCGATCTTGCGCCAGGCGGTCGCGGAGGCGGGCGGCACCGAGGTGAAGAACCTGGGTGATGGCTTGATGGTGGTGTTCGGCTCGGAATCGTCGGCGTTGTCGTGTTCGGTGGGCATGCAACAGGGCGTCGAACGCGACAACCGTGCCCGCGAACGGACGGTGGGTTTGCGGGTCGGGCTGAGCATCGGTGATGTCAGTCGGGAAGACGACGATTACTTCGGCGAACCGGTCATCGAAGCTGCCCGACTTTGTGCGGCGAGCGAGAGCGGCCAGATCTTGGCCACAGATGTCGTGCGTGCGATGGCCGGGCGGCGCAACCGTCACGAGTGCCGCACGCTCGGGGATCTCACGCTGAAGGGCTTGCCTGATCCCGTCGCGACGGTCGAAGTGCATTGGGAGCCACTCGGTGCGGCAGGCAGCGGAGTGATCATCCCGCTGCCGGGCCGACTGGCGATGCGCCCCGCGGTGGGGGTGGTTGGCCGCGAGGCCGAGCTGGTGTCGATGCTGGATGCGTTCAAGCGCGTCGCCGGTGGCGACGGCCGCGACGTTTTGTTGGTCTCGGGCGAGGCCGGCCTGGGCAAGACGACCCTGGTCGCCGAGGCGGCCCGGGTCGCATTCGACAACGGTGCCTGTGTGTTGTTCGGGCACTGTGAGGAGGATCTCGCCACCCCATACCAACTGTTCGCCGAGGCGCTCGGCCACTACGTAACCCACGCTCCAGAAGACCAACTCATCGCTCATTCTGCCGCACACGGTTCGGAACTGGCTCGCCTGGTCCCGGCGTTGGCGAGCAGGATCCGGGATCTGCCGCCGACAAAGGCGACCGACAGCGACACCGAGCGTTACCCTGCTCTTCGCGGCGGTCGTGGCGCTGCTGGCCACTGCCTCCGAGCATCAGCCAGTTGTGCTGGTGTTGGACGACTTGCAGTGGGCGGACAAGGCCAGCCTGCAACTCCTGCGACATCTGGCTGCATCCGAACATTCGATGCGCGTGCTGGTGTTGGGAACCTACCGCGACGATGAGTTGTCGCGGTCGCATCCGTTTCTCGAGACGTTGGTTGCGCTCCGTCGACAGCGCGGTGTGTCTCGCGTCGAACTCACCGGACTGGACGACACGGGTGTCATGGCGCTCATGGAAGCCACGGCCAGGCACAGCCTCGACGCCGCTGCGGTGGGCCTTGCCCATGCGCTGTATCGCGAGACCGACGGCAACCCGTTCTTCGTGAGTGAAGTGCTCATCCATCTGGCCGAGACTGGCGCGATCTCCCAGGACGTCCGCGGACGTTGGTGGACGGTCGAATCCATCGAAGAGATGGCGTTGCCCGACAGCCTGCGCGAGGTGATCGGCGCCCGGGTAGGGCGCCTCGGCCAAGACGCCGAACGTGTGTTGTCGGTCGCCGCCGTGATCGGTCGCGACTTCGACCTCGATGTCTTGGCCCGAGCGACCAACACGTCACAAGACGATCTGCTCGACATCCTTGAAGCCGCCGCGGTGGTTGCCCTGGTGCGAGAAGTGGCCGACACCCAGGGGCGCTACAACTTCGTCCACGCGCTCATCCAACACACCCTGTACGAAGGGCTCGGGCCCAACCGCCGGGCGCAGGCGCATCGCCGTGTGGCCGAAGCGCTGGAAGTCGTATGCGGCAACCGGCCCAGTTCACGAGTGGGAGAACTCGCTCGGCACTGGTTCAGCGCCACCCAGCCCATCGACCTGGCCAAGGCCATGAACTACTCGCGCCAGGCGGGTGACGCCGCGTTGGCCGCCCTGGCCCCCGGCGATGCCCTCCGCTACTACGCCCAGTCCCTCGATCTCTATGCCCAGGCCACTGACCCCGATCCGGTATTGGGCATCGACCTGGCGATCGGGCTCGGCATCGCTCAATCCCAAACCGGCGACCCCGCATCGCGCCAGACGCTCCTCGACGCGGCTCACCGGGCCATCGACCTCGGCGACGCCGATCGGCTCGTGGCTGCCGCCCTGGCCAACGACCGGGGATGGTCCAGCAACTTCGGGTCGGTCGACGAGGACAAGGTTGAGATCTTGGAAATGGCCCTCGAACGCCTCACCGCAGATACCCCCCGAGCGGGGGCGCGTGGTCGCCACCTTGTGTTCGGAACTGGCTTACGGAAGCACGCTCGAACGCCGCCAGACACTCGCCGACGAGGCCGTCGCCATCGCCGAATCCTCTGGTGACGGTGCCACCATCGTGTGGGTTCAGAACCACATCTCCGACCCGCTCTACATGCCATCCCTGTCCGGTCAACGGAGGATCGCCACTGCCGACGCGTTGGCGCGCGCCGAGCGAATCGGTGACCCCAACGTGTTGTTCCACGCGGCGCTCAACGCCATGGGGGCGGCCGGAGTGGTGGGCGACATGGGCAAGGTCGACCGGTACCTCGGAATCATGCGGTCGGCGGCCGCTCGACTCGATCAACCGTTCGTCAACTGGAACCTCACGTTCTTGCTGGCCGGACGGGAGCTGACAGCGGGTGATACCGATCAGGCCGAACAGCTGGCCGCGGCGGCGCTCGAGATCGGCATCGACAGCGGCCAACCCGACGCCAGCACCATCTTCGAGACACAGTTCATGCGGGTCAGCTGGCAACGCGGCACTCTGGGCGACCTCGTTCCACACCTCGAACTGGCCTTGGGCGACAGTCTTGGGGTCCCTGAACTCGTCGCCCCGCTCGCCAGTGCGTACGCCGAAGCTGGTCGCACCGATGACGCCCGTCGTCTCCTGGAACAGTTCACTGCTGCTGGCTCAGATCTGCCAATGAACCTCATGTGGCTCACAGGAATTCTCCAGTACGCCGACGCTGCCATTGAGTGTCGAGACCCACAACATGCACAGCCGTTGTTCGATCGACTCGCCCCGTTCGCCGACCTGTGGAGCTTTGTCGAAGTTTGGGGCTCAGGCCCGGTCAGCCTCTACCTGGGCGCCCTCGCCGCTGTTCTCGGCCACTCTGACCAAGCCGACGAATACTTCACTCAAGCCGCCGCGTTCAGCCTCCAAGGAGTAGCCAAGTTCGATGCCGCCCGCACCGACCTCTCGTGGGGAAGCATGCTCGCCGCACGAAACGCACCGGACGACGCCGAGAAGGCTCGGCAACTTCTCACCAGAGCGCAGACCGTCGCCGCGGCCAACGGGTACGCGGACGTCGAACGCCGTGCGGGCGAAGCACTCCAACGCCTGATCTGACCGCGACCGGAGAGTCGAGCCGACCGGAACTGCAAGAATTCTATGGTGGTCCGGTTTGGCGAGATCGAGGTTGACGTGCCTCGTCGCGAGCTTCGCCGTGCCGGGAACACGGTTCACCTCGAACCACAGGCGTTTGACCTTCTGGTGGCCCTCTTGGAGAACCGCGACCGGGTGTTGTCGAAGATCGAACTACTCGACGGAGTCTGGGGACATCGCTTCGTCTCCGAGGCGAACTTGACAACCCGCATCAAAGAGATCCGTCGTGCCGTCGGCGACGACGGTGCACAACAGCACACGATCAAGAATGTTCGCGGTCGTGGTTACCGCTTCGTGGCGGACGTGGAACTGGCGGCTCCGCCCGTCATCATTCGGGCACCTATCCGGTTGATTGGGCGCGACGATGAACTGGCCACGTTGATCGCCGCTCTCGCTGAGTCGCCGGTCGTCACGCTGACGGGACCGGGTGGGGTAGGCAAGTCGACGCTTGCTCGTGCCGCGGCGGACCTGGCAGCAAGGTCCTACACCGATGGTGTCCGCCTTGTGGAGCTGGCCACACTCGACGGCGGCGAGCAGGTCCTGCCCGCCGTGGCTCGCGCTCTTGACATCGTGCTCGTTAGCGACCGGCCCGACGGCGCGGTCCGAGCGATTGCCGAAGTCGACGTCTTGTTGGTGCTCGACAACTGTGAGCACGTGGTCGACGATGTGGCAGCGGTGCTCGATCGGGTGATGGCGGTCGGCGGCGCACGGGTGCGCGTGCTCGCGACCAGTCAGGTGCGCCTCGGTCTCAGCGTCGAACGGCTGCTCAACGTGCAGCCGCTCACCTCCGTGCAGGCAATCGAACTGTTCACGGCTCGCGCCCTCGCCGTCTGTCCAACGTGGGACCTCGACCAGGCCGGGCGAAGTCGAGTCGCCGCGCTCTTGGCCGGGCTCGATCAGTTGCCACTCACCATCGAAATGGCCGCCGCACGCCTCGGGTCGATGACGTTCGACGAGCTCGAGTCTGCCATCGGCGATGGGATGCCGATGCCGGTGACTCATCGCTCGCCAGCCCGCCGTCACCGCTCGCTGGACTCGCTCGTGATGTGGTCGGCAGAACTGCTCGAGGCACCCCTGCGACACACGTTGATCGAGTTCTCGGTCTTTGCCGGCGCAGTCGACGCCTCGGATGCCGCTGCCGTACTTGCGCCTGACCGTCCGGCGGTGATCTTCGATCTAGCGTCACTTGCAGAGCGGTCGCTGCTCGTCGCCGAGGTCGACGGACCCACCACCCGGTACCGAATGCTCGCGACGGTGAGGGCGGTCGCCGGGCGTTGGCTGGACGAGTCGCAGGCATCTGACGAGGTGCGTCGACGTCATGCCGAGCATTTCGCTGACGCGACTCGGCTGGTCGATCGCCAGATCCGAACACCCGCCGAGGCCGAGGGTCGGCGCCGACTCGACTCAATCGTTGCGGAGGTGCGGACAGCCCACCGCTGGGCACAGCGACACGATCCGGAGCTGGCCTCGAGAATGAGTGGCGCCTTGCACCTGGCGGCGTACTCCACGTTCTGGAGCGAACCGTCGGAATGGAGCCGCTCGCTCTTGGCGCAGTACCCCGATGCGGCCAGTGACACCCTGTACGGCGCTCGTCTTGTCGTGGCGGCCGCAGCGACGAACCGCGGCGAGCTTGCTGATGCCCGCGCTGCCGCCACCGCAGCGACAGCCGCCGCAGATCAATCTGTACGAGCGACCGGGCTGGAGATTCTTGCCGATGTGGCAATCTACGACGGACATCTCTCGGAAGTCGCTTCGGTGACGGACGAGCTCCGATCACTTGGGGAGGAGCTCGCTGACCCGCACGCGGTGGCGATCGCGGCGGTCGACGCCGCGCTGGCACTGGCGTTCGGCGACGAGCCGAGCCTGGCGCTGGCGCGCCTCGACGAAGTCGATCTGGACGTGGTGTCTCCGTCTGATCGTGCCTGGATCATGTATGCACGTGGTGAGGCGCTCAGCGCAGGCGCAGGTCCGGGCGCGACGACGGCCTTCGTCGAGGCCATCGAGATGGCGCGCACGATCAGTAATCCCTTCGTGACGTCGGTGGCGCGCATGTCATTGGCTGTGGAGTACGCCCGCGTTGGGCAACTCCAAGAGGCACTCGATGCCTACGCCGCGTGTCTCCATGAGTACCTACGCCACGGCAACTTCGTCCATTCCGTCACGACGCTCCGCAATCTCGTTGAAGTGCTGGTTGCTCTGGGTGATGATCATGGTGCCGCCGTGCTGGCCGCGGCCACATCGAGCGAACAGCTGCGGCCGAGCTACGGACCCGAAATGCTGCGGTTGTCAACGGTGGTCGCTGGCATCGAGCAGCGAGTCGGAGCAAGTCGGTTCGGTGAGTGGACAGACGAAGGGTTGCTGCTCGACCTTCCGCGAGTCGTACAGATGGCCGCCGATCTCATCGACCGGTACCGGACCTGATCTTCATGAAATCCTCAGGCTGTCCACGAGCAGACAGGAGAGGTCCGTGATGTGGTGGGCACCATGAACACTCAGCGTCAACCCACACCATGGCCGGCTACTGATATCGACGTCGTCACCGACGCCGGGCTGGAGACTTGGCTGGTCTTCCACCGTGGCATCGACCTGCCGGCGTTCGCCGCCTATCCGCTGGCGGCCACCAGCGAAGGTCGAGCGTTGCTGACCGAGTACTACGGGTACTACGCCGACATCGCTCGTTCCATCGACGCGGCCGTGGTGCTCGAGGCTCCGACGTGGCGCGCCAACCCCGATTGGGCCGCGACGCTCGGCCACGACCGCACCGCTTTGAAGAGGTTCATCACGGCTTCCGTGAACGTGGTGAACGAGGTCCGCGGCGGCTGGACGGGGGATCAGCCGTTCCTGATCGGCGGCACAGTGGGTCCGCGTGGTGACGGATACCGCATCGACTCGACGATGGACGCCGAGGTGGCTGCCGACTACCACTCGTTTCAGATCGCGTGCATGGCGGCAGCCGGCATCGACGTCGTGACGGCGCTGACCATGGGCTACACCGACGAGGCGGTGGGCATCGCCCGCGCCGCTCAAGCGGCCGGACTGCCCGTCGTGGTGTCGTTCACGTTGGAAACCGATGGCACGCTCCCGTCGGGCATGTCACTGCGCGAAGCGATCGAGGTCACCGACGCGGCGACGGCCGGATACCCGGTGCACTACATGATCAACTGTGCCCACCCGGCGCACTTCGACCACGTGCTCGACGGCGCCGCACCATGGGCGGCTCGCATTGGAGGCCTGCGGGCCAACGCGTC
>JANYKU010000181.1 GCA_025358075.1 Ilumatobacteraceae bacterium | reverse complement strand
CGCGCGTAAAGTGCAGTCGCAAGGGTGTCCAGATCGGCGTCCACGAAGACCTCCAAGGTTTGACGTTGGGATGCAACGCCGATCATGGACACCCCGCACACCCCAAACGCGGACCCTCACCCCTTGGAATAGATCATCTAGATGGTATCGACACGCGCAAGCCCCGCTTGAGGACGAAGTACGAGAGCAGCCGTCACGAAGGCTGCGGTGGTCAGCACCAGCGTTGTGGTCCACGATCCGGTCGCTGTGAGGAGCGCGCCGGCAACGATCGGACCGGCGGCACCGGCGATCCCGTAGAAGGCCTGCTGCACCCCGAGCAACAAGCCGAGGTGTTCGGTCTCGACGAGCTCGGCCGTATAGATGCCTTGCAGCGTCGAGCTGGCGCCGGTGGAGGCCCCGGCGACGAGTCCGAAACAGATCGCGATCGGAAGCGCGCCGGAGCCGAGCAGCAAGAGTGCCGATGCTGCGGCACCGAGGTGGGCGAATGCAAGCGCTCTGCGGGTCGACACTCGGCGAAGCACGCGACCCAGCGGTACGCGCCCGAGTAGTTGGGCAACACCGCGCAGACCGGCGACTGCGGCCGCCACCGCCAGCGGCAGGCCGGCCGCCCGCATGATCGGCACCTGAAACGCGAGCATGATGTCGACCGCAGCACCGCTGAGCAACGTAGCCAGCAGGAGCCGGCGGAACGAGTGACCGCGCCACGCTTGCGCAAGAACGTCGCGGCCACGTCCTGGCGAACGTGTCGGTCCCCGATGATCGGGCACCACCATCGCAGCAAGGAGGAACGAGACGCCGACCGTGGCAGCGTCGATCGTGAGGGTCACGCGCCAACTTGTTGTTTGAACCAACCAGGCCGTGAGCGGCAGGAAGGTCAGGCTCGAGAACGCACCGATCATCGTCAGACGGGCGATCGCTTGTGCGCCACGGCTCGGCATTGCTCGTGCCGCCGCAGCCAGCGTGACATGGTAGAAGCCGAGGGCCCCGATGCTTCCGCCACCCACGGCGTAACAAAGACCGAAGACAACCACGTTGTGCTGCATCGCCGCGGCGACGAGACCACCGGCACCGATCAGCATGGCGACGAGAAACGTGCGCCGCGGGCCGGCGCGGTCGAGGAGCCTTCCTCCGAACGCTGCTCCGACACCGTTGACCAAGATCGCACCGCCGAACACCGCTCCGAGCGCTGCCGGGCTCCATCCCTGCTCGCGATGAATCGGCTCGAGCAGCACGCCGAAGCCGTAGTACCAACCACCGTAGGCAGTGATCGTCAGCAGGCCGAGTACGGCGATCGTCGCCGAGCCACCCCGTTCCTGCGCCGATCGGTCGTGGCCGGGGACCACTGTTGAGCCGACCATTCAGAGACCGACGGTGGCGCTGCGACGCTCCAGCAACAGCGTGTCGCGCCAGACGCCATGGAGTTTCCCGATGCGCTCGCGAGTGCCGATGATCCGGAACCCGCACCGCTGATGCAACGCAAGGCTGGCTACGTTCTCCGGAAAGATCCCGGTGTGCAACGTCCAGATGCCTGCAGCCTCGAGGCGATGATCGGCGAGGTGGCTTCGATCCCATGCCTCGTAGGTGGGCGCGGCAGTTTCGAACGTTGCGTTGGCCGTGGTGATGCCTGCTTCGTAGATCGCGCAGACGTGCGGCCGGTCGGCAACCGTCATCGGTCGGATGCCGAGGTCAGTCAGTTGCATCACACGAGAAGAGGTTTGACGGCTCGAACGATGGCGCTGTGCACGCCGTCGCCGACGGAGTGGGTGTAGGCGATGGTCACCTCGCCGAAGCCCGCCGAGCGCAGACCGTGCTCGTACTCGGTGCGCCGGAGGGCGCCGGCGATGCACCCGACGTACGAGCCACGTTCGAGTCGCTCGGCCTCGGTGAGCTCATCGTCGGTGACGATGTCGCTGATCCCGATGCGCCCACCAGGTCGTAGCACTCGAAGCATCTCGCGGAACACGGCTGGCTTGTCGGGCGACAGGTTGACGACGCAGTTGGAGATCACCACGTCGATCGAGTCGTCCGGCAGCGGGATCGCCTCGATCTGCCCGGACAAGAATTCGACGTTCTGCGCTCCCGCTTGCTCGGCGTTGTGGCGTGCGAGCTCCAGCATCTCCGGTGTCATGTCGAGCCCATAGACGTGCCCGGTCGGCCCGACGCGTTTGGCGGAGAGGAGGACATCGATTCCGCCACCCGATCCGAGGTCGAGCACCATCTCACCCGGTCGAAGGTCGGCGACTGCGCTGGGGTTGCCACAGCCGATGCTGGCAAGCGCTGCAGCTTCAGGAAGATCGTCGAGGTTGTCATAGAGACCCACGCCGAAGTTGGCGTTTTCTGGCCCGCAGCACACGGACTGTCCAGATTCCGCGACCATTGCGGCGTTCGCGTAGTACGCCTGCACTTCTGCTCGGACGGCATCGTGGTCGGTGCTTGTCATCGCCTGCTCCTTGCTGAGGTCTTCTTTGAGAGTGTGGACCCGCGGCCGGATTCATCCCAGGGCGCCGCGGTCGGCAGCCGCCCCATGACGAGCTCGGCGGCGGTCGGAAAGCAGTCGAGGCACTCCTCGTTCATGCGCCACCAGCTTGTTGTCCCCTCGCGGTGAACAAGCACGAAGCCGACATCGCCGAGGATCTTGAGATGGTGCGAAACGGTCGATTGTCCGACATCGACGGCATCGACGATCTCGGCGACCGACATCGCCCGGCCACTGGTGGCGAGCAAGTTGAGGATCAGCACGCGAGTCGGATCGCCGAGTGCCCTGAACCAACTGGCCCACGTCGATGCGTCATCGCGGGAAACGTTCATCTATCATCGACGATATTCGATTTAGCTCGGATCGTCAAGGCACCCATGCCTCGTCACTGTCCTTGGTCGCCGCCGCCGCGTGTTGGGGCACGGCTGCCGTCATCAGCAAGCGCGCCGTCGATGAGATCCAACCGCTCACGCTGCTGCCCATCGAGCTCACCGTCAGTGTCGCCGTGCTGTCGATCGCAGCTCGCGCTCGCCACGAACGGTTCACCAACACGCCTCAGATGCGACGGCTCGCCGCGCTCGGTGTCCTCAACCCAGGCCTCGCCTACGCGTTGAGTCTCGCCGGGCTGGCGCGGATCACGGCGAGCATGTCGGTGCTGCTGTGGGCGATCGAGCCAGTCCTCATCCTCGGGTTCGCCTACGTGATCATTCGCGAGAAGTTCTCCGCCGCGCTCGGCTTCTGTGCAGCAGTTGCGCTGGCCGGCGTCGTACTGGTGGTGCTACGCACCAACAACCACGGATCGACGACCGGGGTGCTGCTGACCATTGCCGGCGTTGCCGCGTGTGCCTTGTACACGGTGCTCTCCAGCCGACACCTGGTCGATGCCGCCACGGTCATGGTCGTGCTCATCCAGCAGATCACCGCGCTCGCGTTTGCGGTGCTGCTGCTGGCCGGTTCGTTCCTGCTCGGTCATCCCCACTCGATTGCGTCAGTGTCTGCAACGGGCTGGACCAGCGCGATTGCTGCCGGCGTGCTCTATTACGGCGTTGCCTTCTGGTTCTACCTCGCCGGACTACGCCGCGTCTCGGCCGGATACGCAGGGATGTTCATCAACCTCGTGCCGGTCTTCGGCGTGACCGCCGGGGCGGTGTTCCTCGGCGAGCGGCTCAGCGGCCGCCAATGGGGAGGCGCCGCGCTGATCCTGGGCGCAGTCGCCGCTGTCGTCGCCCTCCAACTGAGACCGGCTGCCCAGCCCAGCTAGGCAAGCACCGCCCGCAATACTTCGAGACGGCTCGGCACGATTCGATACCAGACCCACAAGCCGCGCTTCTCGCGTTCGATCAACCCGGCATCGACGAGGATCTTCATGTGATGGCTGACCGTCGGCTGCGAGCGGCCCGATGGCTCGACGAGATCGCAGGCACAGACCTCATCTGCCTTCGATGCAGCAACGATCGACAGCAACCGGAGACGGATCGGATCAGCGAGTGCGGCGAAGGAGTGGGCGAGAACTTCGGCTTGGACTTCATCGAGCACGTCGACGCGCACCGGGGCACAGCACGAGATCGGATCGAGGACGATGGTCTTCCGTTGAGCCATGCCCGGAACCATATCGAAGATCATCGAAGAATCTGTCCAGACTGTATTGACATTCGTCAGTCTTATCGATGCAGTCGCCTCATCACATTGATACATGTCAATGTAGTGAGTTCAATGTAGTGAGTTCACTGCAATGGGTTCAATGTAACGACAACTTCGTTCCAGGAGGAACATCATGTCCCGAGTCCAGCTCGCACTCAACGTCGGCGACCTCGATGCTTCGATCGAGTTCTACACCAAGCTGTTTCAGACCCCACCGAACAAGGTCCGCGAGAACTATGCCAACTTCGCCATCGCCGAGCCGCCACTGGGCTGGTGCTGATCGCCGGCGGCGGCGAGCCCGGCAGTCTCAATCACGTCGGCGTCGAGGTCGAATCGACCGACGAGGTCATGGCGGAGGCAGCCCGGCTGCAGCTCGAGGGCGCAGCCTGCGAGGTGCAGGAGTCCACCACGTGTTGCTTCGCCGTTCAAGACAAGGTGTGGGTCACCGGGCCGGAGGTCCCATGGGAGATCTACACCGTGCTCGCCGACGCCCCCGTCATGCACCCGGTCCCAGGCAAGCCTGGCGGCAGCTGCTGCTAAAATCACTCACAAAATATTGCGTCAATTGCAGTTGAGTGATTATCCTGGTCGTCATGATCGTCGACGACTTGCACGAGCGAGCAAACCGGCACGCCGCGCTCGGCGATCCGATGCGACTGGCCATCGTCGATGAGCTGGCAGCGTCGGATCGCGCTCCGGTGGAACTGCGCCGCTTGATCGGGATCGAGTCGAACCTGCTGGCCCACCACCTCGACGTGCTCGAGGAGGTTGGGATGATCAACCGGTCACGATCGAGTGGTGACGGGCGCCGCCGGTACGTTCATCTGCTGCGCGAGTCGTTCCTCGGGCTGGTGCCAGGCCGTCGGCTTGCGCCGGGTCGGGCGCTGTTCGTATGCACCCGCAACTCGGCTCGCAGCCAGCTGGCGGCCGCACTGTGGCAGGAGATGACGCGCTCACCGGCGGTTTCGGCCGGGACCCACCCGGCAGCACGCGTGCACCCGGGGGCTGTCGCCGCGGCGAAGCGTGCGGGGCTCGATCTCACGACCGCTGCACCACAAACGCTCGCGGCAGTCCGCAGGGTTCCCGATCTCGTGGTCACAGTGTGCGATCAGGCACACGAAGAGCTCGAGCCCGACGACTCGTGGTTGCATTGGTCGATCCCCGACCCGGTCACCGCGGGTTCGCGGAGGGCCTTCGATGCCACGGTCACCGAACTTCGCATCCGCATCGCTGCACTCGTGCGCGACGACGAGGTGGCATCGTGAGCGATCCCTTCCACCCAACTGTCGAGGAGCTCTCCGTCCAGGCCGAGACCGGCACTGGGCAGCTCCGACTCGACCTCGTACGACGCCTCGTGGCAGAAGCGCTCGGTTCCGCGCTGTTGATCATCGCCGTCATCGGTTCCGGCATCATGGCCAGCCGACTCTCCCCCAACGATGTCGGCCTGGAGTTGCTGGAGAACGCTGCAGCCACTGCGGGCGCGTTGATCGGGTTGATCCTGATGTTCGGCGCCGTGTCGGGTGCCCATTTCAACCCGGCCGTCACGCTGGTCGACCGGCTCCTCGGCACGACGAGCTCGCGCGACACCGTGCTTTACGCCATCGCCCAGACGGTCGGCGGCTGCATCGGCGCGGTCATCGCCAACCTCATGTTCAGCCTGCCCGCCGTTCGCCTGTCCACGCACAGCCGATCGTCGGGTGCACTCTGGCTGTCGGAAGTCGTGGCGACGATCGGGTTGCTGCTCGTCATCCACGGGTGCGTTCGAACCGGGCGAGCGTCAGCGGTGCCGTTCGCGGTCGGCGTCTGGATCGGTGGTGCGTACTGGTTCACGTCGTCCACGAGCTTCGCCAACCCCGCCGTCACCGTGGCCCGAACGCTGTCCGACACCTTTGCCGGGATCAAGCCATCATCAGCACCGATGTTCATCGTCATGCAGCTCATCGGCGCACTCATCGCCTACGGACTGATCCGCTTCATCTACCCCCACAACGCGTCGGCGACCAACGATGGCTGAGAACTCCGCACGGCCCGAGGTGCTCTTCGTCTGCATCCACAACGCCGGCCGCTCGCAGATGGCCGCCGCACTGCTCGCCCATCACGCCGGCGACCGAGTCATCGTTCGCTCCGCCGGCACCGCCCCGGCCGACACCATCAACCCGGCCGTGGTCGAAGCGATGGCCGACCTCGGCATCGACCTCCGCGCCAAGGGTGCTCATCCCAAGCGCCTCGACGATGCGGCAGTCCAGGCCTCCGACGTCGTGATCACCATGGGCTGTGGCGACGAATGCCCGTTCTATCCCGGCAAGCGTTACCTCGACTGGGCACTCGATGACCCGGCCGGGAAAGGCATCGATGCCGTGCGACCAATCCGCGACGAGATCGACCGCAGGGTGCAGGCCCTGCTCGCCGAGCTCACAGCAATCAGTTCATGACTCGTCGACGAAGAACCGACGACGGGCCCACAGGGCGACATACACCAACCCAACGAGCACAGGTACCTCGATCAGCGGGCCAACGACGCCGGCGAGCGCCTCACCCGAGGTAACCCCGAACACTCCGATCGCCACAGCGATGGCAAGCTCGAAGTTGTTGCTCGCCGCAGTGAACGCGATCGTCGTGGTGCGTTGGTAGCTGAACCCCATCCGTCGGGCAATGAAGAAGGCGCCGAACCACATGATCGCGAAGAACGCCAGCAGCGGCAGTGCGATGCGGGCGACATCCCAAGGGCGCTCGGAGATGGTGTGGCCTTGGAGCGCGAAGAGCACGACCACGGTGAACAGCAATCCGTAGAGGGCCACCGGGCCGATGCGGGGCAGGAAGGTCTCTTCGTACCATTCGGTCCCCTTTGCTCGCTCGCCATACGTGCGGGTCAGGAACCCGGCGGCAAGTGGGATGCCCAAGAACACCAGCACGACCTTGGCGATCTCCCAGATGGTCACGTTCAGATGGGCCGTCTCGAGCCCGAGCCATCCCGGGAGCACCTGGAGATAGAACCAGCCGAGCAATGCGTAGGCCAACACCTGGATGATCGCATCGATGGCGACCAAGACCGCGGCGAGCTCACTGTCGCCGGCGGCGAGGTCGTTCCAGATCAGCACCATCGCGATGCACGGCGCCAGCCCGACGATGATCAGCCCCGTGCGGTATTCGGGAAGGTCGGGAAGTAGCAGCCACGCCAGCGTGAACATCACGATCGGGCCGATGATCCAGTTGAAGACCATTGCGAAACCCATCGCCCGCCGGTCGGCCAAGGCCTCGCCGATGCGGCTGTACTTCACCTTGGCGAGCACCGGGTACATCATCACCAGCAGCCCGATCGCGATCGGCAGCGACACCGTTCCGATCTTCACCTTGTCGAGCCAGTCGTTCAAACTGGGGATGAGCCGACCGAGCACGACGCCGAGAACCATCGCCGCGCCGATCCACGCCGGAAGGAACCGGTTCAACAGCGACAGTCGATGAAGCACATCGGCCTCAGCGACCGACGGGCGTTCGGTCGTGGTCACCGGATTCAGTGTGGCTCGCACCGATCAACCGGCCCAGGGTCGAAGGTCCCCGAGGTCAAGCGGTAACATCACGACGAACGTGAAATCGGTCCCGTGAGGCCGATACGTGGAAGGAAGTCATGCCTCCAACCATGGGGCCTCGAGAGGTGTTGAGTGCGGACGACATTCGCCGGGCGCTCACCCGCATCGCCCACGAGATCGTCGAGCGCAACCACGGCACCGACGGCGTCGTGCTGGTGGGCTTGCAGCGCGGCGGGGTCTGGATCGCCGACGAGCTGGCCGGAATACTCGCCGGCATCGAGCAACCGGTGCCGGTCGGGTCGCTCGACGTCAGCTTCCATCGCGACGATGTCGGCTTGCGGCCGATCGTTCCGGGTCACGTCACCGCGATTCCGGTGTCGCTCGACGGTCGCACGGTCGTGTTGGTCGACGACGTGCTGTTCACCGGACGAACCGTCCGTGCCGCCCTCGAAGCACTGAACGAGTACGGCCGCCCGCATGCAGTGCAGCTCGCAGTGATCGTCGATCGTGGCCATCGCCAACTGCCGATTCGCCCCGACTACGTCGGCAAGAACCTGCCGACTGCGGGTGACGAAGATGTGCAGGTCAGCCCCGATGGTGTGGTGATCGCGTGAAGCACCTTCTCTCCATCGCCGACCTCACCGGCGCCGACATCCACGGTTTGCTCGAGCTGACCGACCACATGGTCGAGATCTCGCAGCGCACCATTCCGAAGGTCCCCGCGCTGCGCGGCAAGAACGTCGTCAGCTTGTTCTTCGAGGATTCGACTCGCACTCGCACCAGCTTCGACGCCGCGGCAAAGCGGCTCAGCGCCGACACCATGAACTTCGCCGTCTCGTCGAGCAGCGTCAACAAGGGTGAGAGCCTTCGCGACACGATTGAGACGATCTCGGCGATGGGTGTCGATGCCTTCGTGATCAGGCACAAGTCGAGTGGTGCACCGCAGATGATCACCCGTTGGACGACAGCCTGTGTCGTCAACGCCGGCGACGGTTGGCATCAGCACCCGACGCAAGCCCTGCTCGACTGCTACACGATCCGCACCAACCTCAACCGCCGCGACAGCTTCGAAGGTTTACGCATCGCGATCGTCGGCGACATCAAGCACAGCCGAGTCGCCCGCAGCGACGTGCAAGCCTTCACGGCGCTCGGTGCTCACGTGACCATCGTTGCCCCACCAACGCTGTTGCCGCCATCCCTCGATGGTTGGCCCGTCGAGATCTCGCACGAGCTCGACTCGATCCTTCCCGACCTCGACGTGCTCTACCTCCTGCGCGTGCAACGCGAACGAATGGACGATGCCTTGCTGCCGAGCCTCCGCGAGTACTCGTCGATGTACGGCCTCACCGCAGCCCGCGCGGCTCGCCTCCCGGCGCACGCACTGGTGATGCATCCCGGTCCGATGAACCGCGGCGTCGAGATCGTCGTCGACCCCGCCGACCTCGCCGGTTCGGTGATCCTCGATCAAGTCACCAACGGTGTTGCCGTTCGCATGGCCGTGCTGTTCCAGCTGCTCGGTTCGGGCGGCGATCTGAAAGGTGACGTGTCATGACTCGTCTCGTGATCCGCGGCGGCACCGTGCTCGACCAGTCGGGCGAGCGGCGCGCCGATGTGGCTGTCGAGGACGGGCGGGTGACCGAAGTCGGTTCATCACTCAGCGGCGATCAGACCCTCGACGCCGGTGGGTGCATCGTCGCTCCCGGCTTGGTCGACCTCCACGTCCATCTGCGCGAGCCCGGTCGTGAGGATGCCGAAACGATCGAGACCGGCAGTCGCGCGGCCGCACTTGGTGGGTTCACGGCAATCGTGGCGATGCCCAACACCGAACCCGCGCAGGACTCCCTTGCGGTGATCGAGTTCGTGCGCGCCCAAGCGAAGCGCGCCGGGTTGTGCGACGTTCACCCGGCCGGCTGCATCACGATGAACCGCGAAGGCAAGGCGCTAGCGCCGTTCGGTGAGCTCGCCGCCGCAGGGGTCCATCTGTTCACCGACGACGGCAACGGAGTGCAAGATCCGCAATTGATGCGGCATGCCCTCGAGTACGCCCGAGTGCTTGACATCACGCTCGCTCAGCATTGCGAAGTGACGGCGCTGACCAAGGGTGCCGTGATGCACGAGGGCTCGTGCTGCAGCCATCTCGGCCTACCGGGTTGGCCGGCCATCGCCGAAGAGTTGATGGTGCATCGCGACATCGAACTGTCCCGCCTCACCGGCGCCCGCGTGCACCTGCTGCACCTCTCGACAGCGCGCAGCGTCGAGCTGGTTCGCACCGCAAAGGCCGATGGGCTGGCCGTGAGCGCCGAGGCGACGCCGCACCACTTCACCCTCACCGATGAACTGCTTGCGGGTTACGACGCCGTCTACAAGGTCAACCCGCCATTGCGCACCGCTGCCGACCTCGCGGCCATCAAGGCCGGTCTTGCCGACGGCACGATCGACGCCATCGCCACCGATCACGCACCTCACTCGCCGGAATCGAAGGAAGCCCCACTCGACCAGGCGCCACCGGGCATGCTCGGCCTGGAGACGGCACTGGCCCTGGCGATCGGCGAGCTCGACATGCCGCTGGCCGACATCGTCGCCGCGCTCAGTTGGAAGCCTGCCGCGATCGCCCGCATCGGCGACCTCCACGGCCGGCCGGTTGCCGCCGGTGAGCCCGCCAACCTGGTCGTGTTCGATCCCAGCGCAACGTGGACGGTCGTGCCGGCGAAGCTGGCCAGCAAGAGCCGCAACACGCCCTACGCCGGGCGGGCGATGCGCGGCCAAGTGCGCCACACCCTGCTCGGCGGGGACCCCGTCGTCATCGACGGCACCGCCCAGCGCTGAGCCGGTGTGGAGTCTTTCAACGCACCCAGGTAGGCGCCGGACACTCCACAGGGACCGGATCGCTCAGAGGCGGGTGAGGATCTCCGGGCCGCGGTCGGTGACGACGACGGTGTGCTCGGTGTGTGCTGCGAGCGAGCCGTCGACAGTGACGACGGTCCAGTCGTCGTCGAGCACCATCACGTCGTCGCGGCCACCGGCGATCAACATCGGCTCGATGGCCAGCACCACCCCGGGCTCGAGCCGCGGGCCCTTGCCACGCCGACCCCGGTTCTCGACGTCGGGATCTTCGTGCATCGCCCGACCGATGCCGTGACCGCAGTAGTCGCGCGGGCTGCCGTAGCCCGCCATCTGCACCACCGATTCAACCGCCGCCCCCACGTCACCGAGATGGCCGCCGGAATTCATGGCCGCGACAGCGGCAGCCAGGGCCCGATCGGCGGTGTCGATCAGCCGTTGAGCGTCCGCCTCGATCGTGCCGATGCCCATCGTGAAGGCGGCGTCGCCGTGCCACCCGTTGACGATCGCACCGCAGTCGATCGAGACGATGTCACCGATCTGCAGCGGGCGTTCGTTGGGGATGCCATGCACGACCTCGTCGTTGACCGACGCGCAGATCACCGCCGGGTAGCCGTGATAGCCGAGGAAGTTCGACGTCGCGCTACGCGAGCTCAACACGTCTCGGGCAACCCGGTCGAGTTGCAGCGTGGTCACACCAGGAGCGGCCGCGGCGCGGATCGCTTGATGCATCTCGGCGACCACCCGGCCGGCGGCGCGCATCTGACGCAACTCCTCGGGGGAACGGCGCGGCAAGTGGCGCATCGACCCTCAGCGAGCTGCGTCGACGGCTGCAGCCAACAGCCGAAACACGGCCTCGGGCGAGCCGACTCCGTCGATGACCGCAAGACGACTCTGACTTTGGTAGAACTCGATCAGCGGCGCGGTCTGTTGCTCGTACAGGTCGAGTCGGTGCTCGATCGCCTCAGGGGTGTCGTCGTCACGATGCATCACGTCGCCTCCGCAGACCTCGCAGATCCACGGCAACTTCTCGACTCCACTGGCCACGTAGTTGGTGCCGCAGTCGCGACACACACGGCGGGCGCTGAGCCGTGCGAGCACGAGCTCGCGCGGCACGTCGAGATCGAGGACCAAGTCGATGCGCTGCTCGGCACTGATCTCGTCGAGCACCTGGGCCTGCAACACCGTTCTCGGAAAGCCGTCGAGGATGTAGCCGCGACCCTTGGCGTCGTGATGGCTCAGCCGCTCGCGGACCAGGCCGATCATGATGTCGTCGCCGACCAGACCACCGTCGTCCATGACCTTCTTGGCCATGCGACCGAGATCGGTGCCCTCACGAACTGCTGCCCGCAACATGTCTCCGGTGGAGATGTGAGGAACCACGAAATGGCGCGACAACCGCACACATTGCGTTCCCTTACCCGCACCTTGCCGGCCGAGCAGTATGAGCCGAGCACCCGGGATCATGCCGCCGACGACCCGCCCTCCGGCAGACGGGACGAGGTCACTTCAGGAAGCCCTCGTAGTTACGCAACATCAATTGGGCGTCGATCTGTCGCATCAGTTCGAGTGCCACGCCGACAGCGATCAACACCGTGGTTCCCGCGAAGGGGAAGTTCTGCACGTTGAACAACCACAAGATGATGTACGGCGTGATCGCGACAACGGCCACGAACAGGGCACCGGGCAGCGTGATGCGGTTGACTGCTTTGGACAGGTAGCGCTCGGTCTGTGGGCCGGGGCGCACACCGGGGATGAAACCGCCTTGGCGCCGGATCTGGTCGGCCTGGCGGATCGGGTCGAAGGCAATGGAGTTGTAGAAGTAGGCAAAGGCGACGATCATCACCGAGAACAAGACGATGTAGATCAGCCCGTGGCTGTTGACCAGGTTGGCATCGACCCACTTCTGGACGCTTGCCCTCCAGCCCGTGCCATTGCTGCCGCCAAGGAAGTTGGTGATCAACACCGGCAGCAGCAACACCGAACTGGCGAAGATGATCGGGATGACACCGCTCTGGTTGACCTTCAACGGGATGTAGGTGTTCTGGCCGCCGTACATCCGCCGGCCGACGACACGCTTGGCGAATTGAACAGGGATGCGACGTTGAGCCAGCTCGACGCGCACGATCGCCACGACGATGAGAAGGCTGACGACCACCAGCAACGCGAACGCGAACCACTTCTGCTCTTGCAGGATCGAGTAGTAGCCGAACGGAAGCCGGCTGACCACCGAGGCAAAGATGACCATGCTCATGCCGTTGCCGATGCCGCGCTGGCTGATCAGCTCGCCCATCCACATCAACACGGCCGTGCCGGCGACGAGCGTGAGGATCACGAGGTAGCCGCGAGGCCACATGCCATTGGTCAGCAACTTCACGTTCTGGGGCAGTCGCTGCGCGGCGCCGAAGAAGGCGTTGCCGTTGCCGTTGCCGAAGATGAAAGTGAGCGCGGTGGCCTGCATGAGGGAGATGCCGATGGCCAGGTACCGGGTGTACTGGGTGATCTTGCGCTGACCGACCGCACCCTCTTGCTGCAGCTTTTCGAGCTTGGGGATGACGACGCCGAGGACCTGCATGATGATGCTGGCGGTGATGTACGGCATGATCCCGAGCGCGAAGATCGAGAAGCTGCCGAACGCCCCGCCGGAGAACAGGTCGAGGAAGCCGAGCGCACCCTGCGACTCGACGCCCTTCTTGAACTGCTTGATGGCATCGGGATCGATGCCCGGTACACGAATTGCCACGCCGAGTCGGTACAGCGCGATCAGCACCATGACAAAAAGGATCTTGTTCCGCAGATCGGTGACCTTGAAGACGTTCTTCAGGTTCGACAGCACAGAGACTCCCTTGTCAGCTCGTCGGGTAGTTGGGGGATCAGCGGTTGGTGAATTGGTTGCCCTTGACCGGCGGGCGACCCTGTTTGAACGGCAGCGGCAACAGCGTGACGCTACCGCCTGCGGCCGTAATGGCAGCCTCAGCGGCCTTCGAAACTCCGTGGGCGGTCACGTCGACCTTCGTCGTGATTTCGCCGCGGGCGAGCACCTTCACGAACGTGCCCTTGCGAACCAGACCCTTGGCGACGAGCACATCGGGATCGACCACGGACTCGCCGCAACCGGCGAGCTGGTCGAGGTTGACCGGGCTGTATTCGACGCGGAACGGGTTGTTGAAGCCCTTCAACTTGGGGACGCGCTGCTTGAGCGGCATCTGGCCGCCTTCGAAGCCACGAGCGACCTTGCCGCGGCCGCGGGACTGCTGGCCTTTGGTGCCGGCGCCGGCGGTCTTGCCGCCCTTGCCACCGATGCCGCGACCGACGCGCTTCTTTGACTTGGTTGACCCAGGTGATGGGGCGAGGTGGTCGACACGCATGTCAGTTCTCCGTGACGGTGATGAGGTGACCGACCCGAGCGATCATGCCGCGGATCTCCTTGCGATCGGGCAACGTGTTGCTGTCGCCGATCTTGCGCAGCCCGAGGGCGCGCATGGTGCCGCGCGTCTTGGGCTTGTTGGCGATCGTCGAGCGGATCTGCTTGACCGTGAGCGTCTTCTCGGTCGGGTCACCAGAGGTAGATGAATGAGTTGGGCGGGCCATCAGTGTGAGTCTCCTGCTGCGATCTGCTTGGCACGCTCGTTGTAGGCGTTGAGCATGCCCTTCGGCACGAACTCGTCGGCAGCGAGGCCACGGCGCTTGGCAACTTCCTCAGGGCGCTGCAGCGACTGCAGGCCATGGATCGTTGCCCGAGCGACGTTGATGGCATTCGATGAGCCGAGCGACTTGCACAACACGTCGTGCACGCCCGCCTCTTCGAGGATGATCCGCGCCGCACCCCCGGCGATGACGCCGGTACCCGCGGCAGCAGGCTTCATCAGCACGCGGCCCGCACCGGTGACACCGATGACGGGGTGAGTGATCGTGCTGCCGGCCAACGGAACATCGAACAGGTTCTTCTTGGCCTCTTCGGTGCCCTTCTGGATTGCCAGCGGAACTTCCTTGGCCTTGCCATAGCCGAGGCCGACACGGCCGTTGCCGTCGCCCACCACGACGAGTGCGGTGAACGAGAACCGACGACCGCCCTTGACCACTTTGGCGACGCGGTTGATGTGGATGACACGCGATTCGCGCAGGCCGCCGGAATCGACGGAGTTGTGACCCGACGGTGTGTTGCTATAACTGCTTGGCGCTGCCATCAGAACTCCAGACCTGCTTCACGCGCGGCAGCGGCGACCGCTGCGACACGGCCGTGGTAGAGGAACCCACCACGGTCGAACACCACTTGATTGACGCCGGCGGCCTTGGCCCGCTCGGCCAGCACCTCGCCCAGGCGAGTTGCCGCAGCGACGGTTGCGCCACTGCCTCCGGCGCGCAGCTCGGCTTCGGCCGTCGAGGCCGCGGCGAGCGTGCGCCCCGTATCGTCGTCGATCACCTGCAGGGACAGGTGCTTGTTGGAACGGAAGACCGCGAGGCGTGGACGGGCCGCGGTGCCGTGGATCTTCTTGCGTACCCGCCGGTGGCGGATGATTCGGCCTTGCCGACGTTGTTGTGCAACCTTGCTCATCGTTTGCTCACTTCTTACCGGTCTTGCCGGCCTTGCGGAGGACCTTCTCGCCGAGGTAGCGCACACCCTTGCCCTTGTAGGGCTCGGGCTTGCGAATCGATCGGATGTTGGCAGCCACCTGGCCGACAACCTCCTTGTCGATGCCCCTGACGATCACTCTGGTCTGGACTGGTACCTCGAAGGTGATGCCTTCCGGCGCATCGACGATCACCGGGTGGCTGAATCCGAGCGCCATGCGCAGCTTGTTCGGAGCGACCGCCTCGGCGCGGTAGCCGACACCGATGATCTCGAGCTCTTTGCTGAACCCATCGGTGACGCCGACGACCATGTTGTTGACGAGCGTGCGCGTCAGACCGTGCAGCGAGCGACTCTCGCGCAGATCGTCGGGGCGCTCGACCACCAACTCGGCGTCGTCCCGGCGGACCGTGATGATGCCGGGCAGATCGCGGCTCAAGGTGCCCTTCGGGCCCTTCACCGTGACCCTGTTACCGATGCCGCCGTCGATGGTGACATCGACACCGCCGGGGACCGTGATGGGGGATTTACCGATTCGTGACATGGGAGCTCCGATTCACCACACGTAGCAGAGGACTTCGCCGCCGACTTTGCGCTTGCGCGCTTCGCGGTCGGTCATCAGCCCCTGGCTGGTGGACAGGACGGCCACACCCAAGCCGCCGAGCACGCGCGGAACGGCGTCGCCCTTGCGGTAGACCCGCAGGCCTGGGGTGGAGATGCGGCGCAAGCCGGAGATGGTGCGGTGACGCTCCGCGGAGTACTTCATCGAGATCGTCAGCACGTCACCGGGACCGGTGGTCGACGGTGCGGTGCTGAAGCCGTGGATGTAGCCCTCTTTGTGGAGGATCGTCGCCAGCGCGATCTTCTGCTTGGACGATGGCATGCGTACCTCATCGTGCATTGCCGTGTTGGCGTTGCGGATGCGGGTCAGCATGTCGGCGATGGGGTCGGTCATCATGATGCGCTCCTCACCAGCTCGCCTTGGTCATGCCCGGGATCTCGCCGGCGTGCGCCATGCTGCGAAGGCAGATGCGGCACAACCCGAACTTGCGGTACACCGAACGCGCCCGACCGCACTTGCGGCAGCGGCTGTAGCCGCGCACCTTGTACTTGGGCTTGCCATTCGCCTTGTTGATCAATGACTTCTTTGCCACTTCGATGCCCTTCCCTTAATTCTTCGCAGCGGGCTTGCCGGCTGCGCCTTTGCCGCGGAACGCAGGTCCGCGACGTTTGATCTTCTCGGGTGCCGATACCTCGGCCTCCCGCTTGAATGGGAAACCGAACGCATCGAGCAGCGCCTTGCCCTGCTCGTTGCTGACGGCGGAGGTGACGATCGTGATGTCCATGCCTCGCGGAGCGTCGATCCTGTCGTAGTCGATCTCCGGGAACACGATCTGCTCGGCCAGGCCGAACGTGTAGTTGCCACGGCCATCCCAACTGGTCGCTGGGAGCCCGCGGAAGTCACGGATGCGCGGGATGGCCACACTGACCAGCCGATCGAAGAACTCCCACATGCGGTCGCCGCGCAGCGTGACCTTGCAGCCGATCGACTGCCCCTCGCGGAGCTTGAACCCGGCGATGGAGTCGCGTGACTTGGTGACGATCGGCTTCTGACCGCTGATGCGTGTGAGGTCTTTGACAGCGCCCTCGAGCAGCGATGGCTGCTGCGTGGCCCGGCCGACACCCATGTTGATGACGATCTTCTCGAGCTTGGGCACCTGCATCACGTTCGGCAGGCCAAGGTCGCGCTGGAGCGCGTCTTTGACGTCGTCGTGGTACTTCTGCTTCAGCCTCGGGCCGGTTGTTGTTGCGGTTGCAGTGCTCATCCGATCACCTCACCGGTGCGCTTGGCGACTCGAACCTTCGAGCCGTCGTTCTGGATCTTGTAGCCGACACGCGTCGTCTTGCCCTTGTGGACCAGCATCACGTTGCTCGCGTCGACGGGCATGTCGCGATCGATGATCCCGCCCTGCTGCGTGGCGCGGCGTGCCTTCGAGTGCTTCTTGGCGGTGTTGATGCCGTTGACCAACACCTTGTTGTCGGATGGATAGACCTGGACGACCTCGCCTTCCTGGCCACGGTCCTTGCCCGCGATCACCTTGACGGTGTCACCTTTTCTCAGCTTCATGTCACAGCACCTCCGGTGCCAACGAAACGATGCGCATGAACTTCTTGTCGCGCAGTTCACGACCCACTGGCCCGAAGATGCGGGTGCCGCGAGGGGTCAGATCGTCCTTGATGATCACGGCGGCGTTCTCATCGAATCGGATGTAGCTGCCGTCGGCGCGGCGCTTCTCTTTCTTGGTGCGAACGACCACGCACTTGACGACGTCGCCCTTCTTCACACCCGCGCCTGGAATGGCGTCTTTGACGGTGGCAACGAAGATGTCACCGATCGACGCGTAGCGACGACGTGTGCCACCCAGCACCTTGATGCACAGCACCTCTTTGGCGCCACTGTTGTCGGCGACCCGAAGTCGCGATTCCTGCTGAATCACTGTGTCACCTCTAACTTCTCGCTGCGCTCGATCACTTGGCACGCTCCACAACTTCGACGACACGCCAGCGCTTGTTCTTGCTGAGCGGGCGGGTCTCCATGACGCGAACCTTGTCGCCGATGTGGGCGTCGTTGGTCTCGTCGTGGGCGTAGAGGCGCTTGGTGCGCATCATGAACTTGCCGTACTTGGCGTGGCGGACGCGCTCGATGACGGCAACGACAGCGGTCTTGTCCATCTTGTCGGAAACGACCAGACCCTCGCGGGTCTTGCGGTTGTTGCGGTGCTCCGCGGCAGCTGCCTCGGTCTGTTCGGATTTTTCAGGCATTGCTTACTTCCCAGCCTCGGCCAGCGCGATTTCGCGCTGACGGATGAACGTGTTGATGCGGGCGATCTGCCGGCGCACCGTTTGGATCTCGGCGTTGTTGTCGAGCTGACCAGTGGCGTTGCGGAAGCGCAGGTTGAGCGCCTCTTGCTTCGTGGCCCGGAGCTCGTCGACCAACGCGCCGAGATCGAGCTCTTTCAGTTCTGTCGTTGACTTGGCCATCAGTAGACCTCCTCGCGAGAGATGATGCGAGCCTTGATCGGCAGCTTCTGGATCGCCTTCGCAAGCGCGCTCCTGGCGATCTCTTCATTTGGGTACGACAGCTCGAACAGCACGCGGCCCGGACGCACGACAGCGACCCAGAACTCGGGGTTGCCCTTGCCCGAACCCATGCGGGTCTCGGCAGGCTTCTTGGTGACGGGCTTGTCGGGGAAGATGTTGATCCAGACCTTGCCACCACGCTTGATGGCGCGGGTCATGGCAATACGGGCGGCCTCGATCTGGCGGGCGCTCAGCCAGCCAGGCTCGAGCGCCTGGATGCCGTACTCGCCGAACGCCAAGTGGTCGCCACCCTTGGCGAGACCCGACATGCGACCACGGTGGTGCTTACGGTGTGCAACTTTGCGAGGCATCAACATGATGAATCAGTCCTCCCCACGGAAATGCGGGGCTTCCGAGCCGCCGTGTGTACGGCGAGCGATCTCTTCTTCTTCGTCGAGCAACTTCTCCAGCTCAGGATCGGCTTCCTTGATCAGTGGTGTGGCCTCGACATCGCCATCTGCCGGGCGACGCCCAGCGGATGAGACGACACGGCGCGGCTGGCCGGCGCCCGACGGGTCGCCGACCGCCATGGCTGCCTCGCGAGTGATCTTGTCTTCGTTGATGCTCTTGTACGGAACGATGTCGCCCTTGTAGATCCACACCTTGACGCCAACGCGGCCGCTGGAGGTGCGGGCCTCGCGCACACCGAAGTCGATGTCGGCGCGCAGCGTGTGCAACGGAACGCGGCCTTCGCGATACCACTCGGTGCGGCTCATCTCGGCACCGCCGAGGCGCCCGGAGCACTGGACACGAATGCCCAACGCACCAGCCTTTTGAGCGTTCTGCACGGCGCGCTTCATGGCCCGGCGGAAGGCGATGCGGTTGACCAACTGGTCGGCGACGCCTTGAGCGATGAGTGCCGCGTCGAGCTCGGGACTCTTGATCTCGACGATGTTGAGCTGCACCTTCGGGTTGCCGGTGATCTCGGTGAGCAGGGCACGCAACTCGTCGGCCTGAGCACCACGGCGACCGATCACAATGCCCGGGCGGGCGGTGTGGATGTCGACGCGGACCTTGTCGCGGGTGCGCTCGATCTCGATGCGGCTGACGGCTGCGCTTTCCAGCTTGGTCATCAGCGCTTTGCGGATCTTCCAATCTTCGGTGAGATATTCCTTGTAGTCGCGCTCTGAGAACCAACGACTCTTCCAGTCGGTGGTGATGCCAAGGCGGAAGCCATAGGGGTTGATCTTCTGGCCCATCAGACGGCTCCCTCGTCGTTACCAGCAGCGGGCTCGTCGCTGGCGCTTGCCTCGCCGCCTTCGGTCACGGTTGTCTCCTCAACATCTGCGGTGTCGACGTCGTCGGCATCGAACGCTGACGTGTCGATCAAGTCGTGATCGACACTCTCGTGTTCATGTTCATGATCGTGATCGTCGCCGTGATCATGATCGTGATCATGGGCCTCGGGCGTACCACCCTTGGCTGCGGCGGCGGCTCGCTGGCGGCTGCGCTCGACACGAGCCCGGCGGCTGGCGGTGGTGCCACCGGCGGCGGGGCGACGTCGGCCGGCTGCGGTGCGCTTGGCCTCGCGAGCCTGAACGACCTCGAGGCGGGCGTCGTCGAGACGAGCCAGCACGATCGTGATGTGGCACGTGCGCTTGTTGATGCGGTTGCCGCGGCCACGAGCGCGAGGCGTGAACCGCTTCAGCGTCGGGCCCTCGTCGGCGAAGCAGGCCTTGACGAACAACTCGTCGGGATCTTGTTCGTCGTTGTGCTGGGCGTTGGCGACGGCAGACGCCAAGACCTTGCGGATGTCGTTCGAGACCTCACGGTCGCTGAACTGCAAGACCTCGTCGGCACGCTTCACCGGCAGGCCACGAATGAGGTTGAGTACGACGCGGGCCTTGTAGGCCGACACGCGGAGGTACTTGGCGCTGGCCTTGGTGCCGCTGCGCTCGCCAGCGACCATGCTGGCTTCGTTCAACTTTGGACCGGTCATCGGACGCGACCCTTCGTGTTCTTCTCTTGACCAGCGTGATAGCGGAAGGTACGTGTGGGGCTGAACTCGCCCAGCTTGTGGCCGACCATCGACTCGGTGACGTAGACCGGCACATGCTTGCGGCCGTCGTGGACCGCGATGGTGTGGCCGACCATGTCGGGGATGATCGTGCTGCGTCGGCTCCAGGTCTTGATGACCTTGCGCTCGCCGGCGCTGTTCTGGGCATCGACCTTCTTCAACAGATGGTCGTCGACGAACGGGCCCTTCTTCAGGCTGCGTGACATTACGAATTACCCCTCATGATTAGCGGCGTCCCTTCGATGTGCGGCGACGACGCACGATCAGCTGCTGCGATGGCTTGTTGACGTTGCGGGTGCGAACACCCTCGGGCTTGCCCCACGGCGATACCGGCGGACGGCCACCCGAAGTGCGGCCCTCACCGCCACCGAGAGGATGGTCGACCGGGTTCATGGCCACGCCGCGGGTCTGCGGGCGAACGCCCTTCCAGCGGTTGCGACCGGCCTTGCCGATGGTGATGAGCTCGTGCTCGCTGTTGCCGACCTCACCGACGGTTGCCCGACAGTCGATCAGCACGCGACGCATCTCGGTGGACGGCAGACGAAGCGTGGCAAACTCGCCTTCCTTGGCGACCAACTGCACTGCCACACCGGCCGAGCGGGCCATCTTGCCGCCGCCACCGGGGCGCAGCTCGACGTTGTGCACCGTGGTGCCGACCGGGATGTAGCGCAACGGCAGGGCATTGCCCGGCTTGATGTCGGCGCCGTGCCCGCTGTTGACATGATCGCCCACCGTCAGGCCCTTGGGGGCCAGGATGTAGGCCTTCTCGCCGTCGGCGTAGTGCAGCAGGGCGATGCGGCAGGTGCGGTTGGGGTCGTACTCGATCGCTGCAACCTTGGCGGTGACGCCGTCTTTGATGCGCTTGAAGTCGACCATGCGGTAGGCCCGCTTGTGACCGCCGCCGCGGTGACGCGACGTCTTGCGTCCGTACACATTGCGACCGCCGCTCTTCGAAAGCGAGGAGATCAGCGCCTTCTCCGGCGCGGTCTTGGTGACCTCGGAGAAATCGGACGTCGTCTGGAAACGGCGACCGGCGCTGGTTGGTTTACGTGAACGAATGGCCATGGTTCAGCTCAGTTCTCGAACAGCGGGATCTCGTGGCCCGCAGCCAGCTTGACGAGTGCCCGCTTCGAATCGGGCTTGGAGCCGGTGCGGTTGCTCTTGCGGCCGCGCATCACCTTGCCCTTCCGATTGAGGGTGTTGACCTGCACGACGTCGACGCCCCAAATCGCCTTGACGGCGTCGGAGATCTCCGGCTTGCTGGCGCTCGGGTGGACCTTGAACGTGTACACGCCCTGCTCGATGAGGGCGTAGCTCTTCTCTGACACCACTGGCGCCAGAATGATGTCGCGGGGGTCTTTCATGACTCCTCTTCCTTGTCACGCTGGCTGGGGGGCAGCTGGAAGCCGGCAGCTTCGGCAGCTTCGGCCGATGCAAACCAGTACTCCGGCACGGTTCGGTTGTAGAACGCCGAGCCCGGCACGTGGTAGAGCATCGAGGAGGCGTTGCCCTTGATCTCGTAACCGTCCGGTGCTTCGTCGGCGTCGGCGTCGGCTTTGACACTGCCTGGGAAGGTGACTTCATCGATCTTCACGACGGGCTCGTCGACGACCGGAGCGGCTTCCGCCTTCTTGGCGGGTGCAGCCTTCTTGGCCGGAGCACTGGCGACGACATCGCCGCCACCCGGCAGCGTCGCGTGGGAGAACACCACATAGTCGCTGCACAGCACGTCGTAGGCGTTGAGCTCGCGGCGCTCGATGAGCTGCACGTCGGGCAGGTTGAGGAAGCTCTTGATGGTGTTGGTGTCGTCGATGTCGACCACGACCAACGCCTTGCCGTCGACACCGAGGGCGGTGAGCAACTTCTTGGCACCCTTGGTCTTCGGTGCGTCGAAGCCCCAGGAATCGACGACGACGACCTTGCCGTCGGCGGCCCGGTCGCTGAGCGCCGAGTGCAGGGCCAACTTGATCATCTTCTTCGGGGTCTTCTGGTCGTACTTGCGCGGCTTCGGACCATGAGCCACGCCACCACCGCTCATGTGCGGCGAACGGCTGGAGCCCTGGCGAGCGTTGCCGGTGCCCTTCTGCTTGAACGGCTTTCTGCCCCCGCCGCGCACTTCGGCGCGAGTCTTGGTGCTCTGCGTGCCACTGCGTCGTGCGGCCAATTGGGCGGTAACGACCTGGTGCATCAGCGGCACGTTGGGTTGCATGCCGAACACCGTGGTGTCGAGGTCGAGGGTGCCGGCGTCGTCGCCGGCTGAGTTCTTGACGGTGATCGAGGCCATCTCGCTCACTTCCCCTTCACTGCATTGCGGACGATGACCACGCCGCCGTTGGGACCCGGTACCGAGCCCCTGATGAGCAGCAGGTTGCGCTCCATGTCGGCCTGGACGACTTCGAGGTTGAGCGTGGTGACTTGCTCGTGGCCCATGTGCCCGGCCATCTTCAGGCCTTTGAAAACTCGACCGGGATAGCTCGCCGAGCCGATCGAGCCTGGGGCACGGTGGTGCTTGTGGTTACCGTGGCTGGCGCCTTGGCCCTTGAAGTTGTGGCGCTTCATGCCACCGGCGAAACCCTTGCCACGACTGACCGCAGTGACGTCGACCCGCTGGCCTTCGACCATGGTGTCGACCGTGATCTCTTGGCCGACCTCGAACCCGTCGACCGAGTCGAGCCGCAGTTCGACGACGCGTCGGCCGGGCAGCACGCCCGCCTTGGCAAAGTGGCCGGCCTCGGGCTTGTTGAGCTTCTTCGCATCTTTGTGGCCAAACGTGACCTGGAGCGCTGAGTAACCGTCGCGCTCGGTGGTCTTCACCTGGACGATGCGGGCCGGCTCGACGCGGAGCACGGTGACGGGAACGACTTTGTCGTTCACCCACACCTGGCTCATGGCGACTTTCTCGCCAACGATCGCTTGCAGTGCCATATCGGCAGCCTTTTCGGGTCAGACCCGGTTCCCCGGGCATCGGTCGTACACGCAAATGCTCCGCAGGCCGCATGGCCGGCGGAGCACCGGATTCAGTTCTTGCTGCGAGGTCCCCCGGCCATACTTCTGGGGCGCACACAGACTTCTGTTGAAGGCACGCCGGTTGGCGTACACGAGGATCTGACTCTATCGGACCTGGCAGCGCCTGCCAACCCGGGCATCGCTCTGTTCGCGCCCACCTTCGGAGCCCTGACACACTGCACTCCCGCGCTAAGAAGCCGCTAAGGTTCGCCACTCGATGTTCAACTTGTGCGCCGGCGCGGCGATCGATGACGGGTGCACGACGTGCCGGCCCTGAAGCGCATCCTCATCGGCAAACCGATCTCGTCGGAAGACGAGGCCCACCAGAGACTCCGCAAGATCGTCGCCCTGCCGGTGTTTGCGTCCGACGCTATCTCGTCCACGGCCTACGCCACCGACGAGATCCTGGTCGTCCTGCTGCTCCAGGCAGGCATCGGTCCGATGGCATTCAAATACCTCACGCCGATCGCCATCGTCGTCTGCGTCCTGCTCGTGATCGTGGTGATGAGCTACCGGCAGACGATCCACGCCTACCCCTCAGGGGGCGGGGCCTACATCGTCAGCCGCGAGAACCTGGGAGAGATTCCATCACTGGTCGCCGGGGCCTCCCTCCTGGTCGACTACATCCTCACCGTCTCGGTCAGTGTCGCCGGCGGCGTGCTCGCCATGCGCACTGCGACGGGATTCGACAACAAGTGGACCGTCCCGGTCTGTCTGGCCTGCATCCTGCTGATGACCGTGGTCAACCTGCGCGGGGTCAAAGAGAGTGGTGCGGCCTTCGCCGGACCGACGTACTTCTACGTCCTCATGCTGCTGATCCTGTTAGGTACCGGCTTCTACCGGGTCTTCGTTCAACACCTCGGGCCGATCCCCGAAAAGCTGCTGTCGAAAGACGCCATCACCCAGTCCAAGCTCACTGGAGGCCTCAGCTTGTACATGCTCGCCAGAGCGTTCTCCTCCGGCGCTGTGGCACTGTCGGGCGTCGAAGCGGTTTCGAACGGCGTGCCGGCGTTCAAGGTCCCGGAGAGCAAGAACGCGGCGAACACGCTCGTGTGGATGGGCGCCATCCTCGGATCGTGCTTCTTGGGTGTGTCGGTGCTCGCTCAAAAGCTGAAGCCATACCGCGGTCCCAACGACGGAAACGGGCTCGGTCTGATGGCCGCCCACATCTTCGGCGGCAAGGGAACGCTGTTCTGGATGCTGATGGTCGGCACGTTCATGATCCTGATCCTCGCCGCCAACACCGCCTACGCCGACTTCCCTCGTCTGGCCTCGATCATCGCCAGAGACGGCTTCTTGCCGCGCCAGTTCTTCAACCGCGGCGCCCGCCTGGTGTTCTCCAACGGCGTGATCTTCCTGGCCTCGATCGCTTGCGTGCTGATCGTCGTGTTCAACGGCGACATCTCCAAGCTGATCCCCCTGTACGCGTTCGGCGTGTTCACCGGATTCACCCTCAGCCAGGCGGGCATGGTCCTGCACCACCTGAAAGAGCGCGAGCCCAGGTGGCGGCTGCACCTGGTGATCAATGCGGTCGGCTCAGCGTCGACTGGATTGATTGCCGTCATCGTGGTCGTCTCCAAGTTCACCGAGGGGGCGTGGATCCCGGCGGCACTGATCCCGATCATGGTGATCATGTTCCGCAGCATCGGCAAGCACTACAAGAAGAGCCGCGGTGCCGTGGTCGCCCCTCCCGGGTATCGCGCCCCACGCGAGACCCACACGATGGTCGTGCTCGTCGGTGGAGTCAACAAGGGTGTGCTGCGCGGCGTGCAGTACGCGCGATCGCTGAACCCCGACCGGATCCTGGCCGTCACGGTGGCCAGCAACGACGAAGAGCGCAAGGCGATCGAAGACCAGTGGAAGGCGTTCGAAGTGCCGATCGAACTGCACACCGTGTACTCGCCCTATCGAGAACTGACCCGACCGATCCTGCAGTTCATCGACGAGCTCGACGAGCAACACGAGGGCGACATCATCACCGTCGTGATCCCCGAATTCGTCACGTCGTGGAAAACGCAATGGCTGCACAACGGCAGCGCCTTTGCCCTGAAGGCAAAACTGCTCTACCGTCCGCACACGGCAGTCGTCTCGGTACCGATCCACACCCATGGCGACCACACGGAAGAACTGTAGGAGTCGGGGTATGCACGTCATTGTTGTCGGTTGCGGGCGGGTCGGCTCCGAGGTCGCGCTCAACCTGTCAGCCTCCACCGAGCACGACGTCATCGTGATCGACCGCCGGCTCGAGGCCTTCCGACGTCTCGGCGAAGACTTCAAGGGAACCACGATGGTCGGTGTCGGCTTCGATCGCGACGTGCTCACCGAGGCGGGCATCACGCCCGATTGCGCCGTTGCCGCCGTCACCAGTGGCGACAACTCCAACATCCTCATCGCCCGCGTCGCCCGCGAGACGTTCGGCGTCAAACACGTCGTGGCGCGCATCTACGACCCGCGACGAGCTTCGATCTACGAACGACTTGGCATCGCCACGGTCGCCACGGTGGCTTGGACCAGCGCGCGGGTGTTGCGACACCTGCTGACCACCGACACCACACCGGACTGGATCGACTCGACCGCCAAGTACACGCTCGTCGAACGGCGCGTTCCCACTGGCGCAGCCGGCATGTCGGTCGCCGACCTCGATGGCGCGGTGGGAGGGCGAGTCGCCGTGCTCAGCCGCTTCGGCAAGGCCACGATCCCCACACCGGGCACACTGCTACAAGAAGACGACGTCCTGCAGGTCGTCGTCGCGGCAGAACACATTGCCATGCTCGATACTGCGCTGCATCTCACGGAGGGGTCGCAACGATGAGGGTGATCATTGCCGGAGCAGGCAGTGTCGGCCGCTACATGGCCGGTCAGCTGCAGGATTCTGGCCACCAGGTCACCTTGATCGACAGCGATGCGACGGTGGTGACCCACGGGCGGGCGACCCGCCTTCCGGTCGGGGTCACCTGGTACCTCGGCGACGCCTGCGAGGTCGCCACGCTGTCGGCCGTCGGTGCTGCCGAAGCCGATGTCATGGCCGCAGTCACCGGCGACGACGAAGACAATCTGGTGGTCTCGTTGCTCGCCAAGCAGGAGTTCGCCGTGCCGCGCGTCGTGGCCCGCGTCAACAACCCGAAGAACGAGTGGATGTTCACCGACATGTGGGGCGTCGACGTGTCGGTCTCCACACCTCATCTGCTGACCGCACTGGTCGAAGAGGCCGTCACGGTGGGTTCGTTCGTGCGACTGCTCAGCCTGGAGGGCGGCAAGGCGCGCCTCGCCGAGGTCACACTCGCCGCCGGCTCGCCCGCCATCGCCAAGGAGATCACCGACCTCGGCCTGCCCCGCGAATCCACGGTCGTAGCAGTGCTCCGCGAGGGTCACGTCGTGGTGCCGCGAGGCGACACGGTGCTACACGAGGGCGACGAGGTGCTGGTCCTGGTCACCGGGGGCGTCGAGGACGATGTTCGCCGGGCGTTGGTGGGCTGATCCTTGCTTCGCCGCAAGCACCGCGAGAGCCGGCAGGCGCCGAGCCAAGAGGTCGTGGGTACTCCGATCTCCGACGCCCAGCCGCGTCAGCGCGTGTGCGTGATCGGCAAGGTCACGCGGATGACTGCTCGGCCCACCTCGGGCCAGCCCGCCCTGGCCGTCTCGATCTCCGATGACACCGGCACCGTCACAGCTGTGTGGACGGGTCGTCGAGAGATCGGCGGCATCACCCTCGGCCGCCGCGTTGCCATCGATGGTGTTCCGGTGAGGCGCGCCGACCATCTCGAGTTCACCAACCCCGGTTACACGTTGCTGCCGCGCTGACGCGCGACGACCAACGGGTATTCTCCCCGCCGTGCATTGCGAGCAGCTGTGGATCACGGTCCGCGACGGCACCCGGCTGGCGGCCGACTTGTACCTGCCGGGCGACGGTGGGCAAGCACCCGTGCTGCTCGAGGCGTTGCCGTACCGCAAGGACGACCTCACCGCCGAGTCACATTCAGACGACTACCGACGGCTGTGCGGCGAAGGCGGCTTCGTCGTGTGCCGCCTCGATCTGCGCGGCACCGGTTCGTCGGCCGGACGAGCCACCGACGAGTATCCCGTTTCCGAGCTCGACGATCTCGCCGATGTGATCGCCTGGCTTGCCGCGCAGGGTTGGAGCAACGGGCGCGTCGGCATGTTCGGCTACAGCTATTCAGGCTTCAACTCGTTGCAGCTGGCGTGCGAACGCCCACCCGCACTCGGGGCCATCTGCGCGATCTACGCGACCGACGACCGGTACACCGACGATGTCCACTACATGGGCGGCTCCCTGCGGGCGATCGATCTCGTCGACTACTGCCATTACATGGTCCCCATGAACGCCTTGCCACCCGTGCCGGCGATCTGGGGCGATGGATGGCGCGATGAATGGTTGGCCCGGATTGCAGATCACGAGCCGTGGCTCATGCGCTGGCTGGAGGAGCAGCTCGATGGGCCGTACTGGCGGCACGGTTCGGTGCGTCCCGACTACGCACGGGTTGCCTGCCCGACCATGATCGTTGCCGGTTGGGCCGACGGCTACCGCAACAACACGTTCCGCACGTTCGAGCACCTGCGCTGCGAGAAGGAGCTGCTCATCGGCCCGTGGAGCCACATGTCTCCGTCCTCGTCGCTGCCGGGGCCGCACATCGACCTGGTGCCGGAGATGATCACCTTCTTCGGCAAGTGGTTGCGCGACGACCCACACGATCTGCGCCCGCCGATCCGGGTCTTCATCCGTCACGCGACCAAACCCGAGCCCGACCTCGCCATTCACAAGGGCGAGTGGCGCTACGAAGATGCCTGGCCGCCGCAACGTCTGGCGACCACGACGCTCTACGACAGCCGGCGGCGATCGTTGCGGACACGCCCCGACACCGGCACGGCGGCATGGAACTCGTGCGCCGGTGGACTGCCGTGGGGCCAGCCGCTCGATCAACGTCTCGACGACGCGTGGTCCCTGACCACCGACTGGTCCGTCGACTCCCCCACCGAGATCCTCGGCCACGCAATCGTTCACGCCACGGTCACGGCCGATCAGCCGGTGGCGTACCTGTCGGTGAAGCTCAACCACGTGTGGCCGGACGGCACCTCCGCACTCGTCACCCGCGGATTGCTCAACCTCACCCATCGTGTGGATCCTCCGGCTGTGCTCGTCCCTGGTCAGTCGTACGAGATCGAGATCGAGATGGAAGCCACCTCGTGGGTGTTCCCTCCGGGTCATTCGATTCGCCTCAGCGTGGCCGGCAATGACTGGCCGAACACGTGGGTGCCACCGCTACCGGTGACGTTGACCATCGGGTCGTTGCAGCTGCAACTACCCGTGCTACCGCCCGGCGGCGCGGGCGTGCCGGAGTTTGCGCCTGTCGACGCGCCCGACCGATCTCGGCCCGACGGCACCAGGTGGAGCGTGGAGCACGACGTGCTCACTCGCGCGACGACGGCGAGGACGAGGTACGGAAGCACCTACGACGTACGGCACGGCGGGCGGGTGACCGACTCGTACGAGGGCGAGGTCGCCGTGCCCATCGCCGATCCGTCGTCGGCGTGGGCCGGGGGAACGGTGCGATTCTCGATCGATTGGCCAGAGGCATCGGTCGTCGTCAAATCCCGGCTACACGTGGGCAGCAACGTCGATGAGTTCCGCGTGCTGCTCGACCTCGAGGCTTCCGAATCCGGGGCGTTGGTGGCCGAGCGCAGCTGGACCCGCACGTTTCCCCGCCGCCTTGCCTGACCTTTCCGCGACTCGAGGGTCAGCGGTTGGCGAGGTGGCAGGCGACGCTGTTGGTCAGCACCGGGTCGACACCCGTGCAGGCGTGGGCGATGCCGAGGCGCTCGGCCTCGCCACTCTGGTACACCGGGCATCGCGGGTGGAACCGGCAACCGGTGGGGATGTGCGTCGGATCGGGAGCCTCGCCGGTGAGGATCTGCTGCTCCATCTTGTCGTGCTCCGGCACCACCGAGAGCAGCGCCTTCGTGTACGGGTGCTGGGGCGCGGCGAGGATCTGTTCGGTCGTGCCGACTTCGACGATCCGTCCGAGGTACATCACCGCGACGCGATCGGCGATGTTCCACGCCAGGCCCAGGTCGTGGGTGACGACGAGGATCGTCATGCCGCGGTCACGCGACAGGCCGAGCAACAGCTGCAGGATCTCGCCGCGCACCGAGGCATCGAGTGACGAGACCGGCTCGTCGGCCACGAGCAGGCTCGGCTCCAACACCATCGCCCCGGCGATCACGACTCGCTGGCGCTGCCCTCCTGACAGCTCGTGCGGGAAGCGCAGGAAGAACTGCTCCGGGGGCCGCAGCCCGCAGATCGACAGCGCAGCCGCGACCCGGGCCTCTTCGTCGGCTCGCTCGCGGTGGATGCGCAACCCTTCGGCCACGATCTCGTAGATCGACTGCCGCGGATTGATGCTGCCCGTCGGGTCTTGGAAGACCAGCTGCGCCTTGCGCCGATAGGCACGGAGCCCCGACTTCGATCTCGGCAGCGACGAGCCGGCGAAGTTGATCGAACCGCCGCTCAGCGGTTGCAGCCCCAACACGGCGCGGGCGAGGGTCGTCTTGCCGCAACCGCTCTCGCCGACCAGGGCGAGCACCTCACCACGTTGCACGGTGAGGTCGACTCCGTCGACAGCCCGCACCGGCAACCCGCCACGCCGCCTGGCCTCGTAGGTGACCTTCGCTCCTGCGACCTCCAGCAGCGGCGGGCTCACAACTTCAGACACGCCGCCTCCCATCCGGGAGAGATCTCGTGGAGCTCGACCATCGTCGCGGCGCACTCCTCTGTCGCGATCGGACAACGAGGGTGGAACGGACAGCCGCTCGGCACGGCCATCGGGTCGGGCGGATCACCGGCGAGGCCGGAGGGCGCCAGCCGCGACGACTGATCGCCGATCGTCGGAAATGCGGCAGCCAATGCCTTGGTGTACGGATGCCTGGCGCCGCGCAGCATCTCCTTCGCCGGCCCGGTCTCGACCAGCCGGCCCGCGTACATCACCGCAAGTCGGTCGGCGACCGTCGACAACACCGACAGATCGTGGGTGATGAAGATCATCGCCAAACCGCGGTCACGTTGCAGATCCGCCAACAGCTGCAACACCTGGGCCTGCACCATCACGTCGAGGGCGGTGGTCGGCTCGTCGGCGATGAGCAGCTCGGGATCACACGCCAGGGCCATCGCGATCATCACCCGCTGCTTCTGTCCGCCTGACAGCTCGTGCGGGTAGGCATCGCTGCGCCACCTGGGGATTCCCACCTGCTCCAACAGATCCGCAACCTTGCCGTTGCCACGATGCGTATCGATCGCTTCCTGGATCTGGCGCCTGATGCGATGCACCGGGTTCAACACGTGTTGCGCGCCCTGGAAGACGACGGCAGCCTCGGCCCAACGCACGGCACGCAGCCGGCCGGGCTTCATCGCCAACACGTCCTCCCCCGCCAGCGTCACCGAGCCGGTGATGGTCGTGCCGACGGGCACGAGCCGCAGCAACGCCATTGCCATCGACGACTTGCCGCTGCCGCTCTCACCCGCGAGGCCGAGCGTCTCGCCTCGGTCGAGATGCAACGACACGCCGCGCACCGCGGGTACCGGACCGCGGCTGCTGCGGTAGGTCACATGTAGGTCGCGAACAACGAGGAGTGGATCGCTCATCGATCCCCGAGTCGCGGGTCGAAGATCCGCTCCAGCGCATTGCCGACCAACGTGAATGCGAGAACGATGCCGATGATGCACAGACCCGGAGGCAGGTAGTACCACCACGCATTCAGCGTCAGCGCGCCGCTGGCCTGCGCGCCTTCCAGCACCTTGCCCCAACTCGGTGAGAAGCGGTCGCCGAGACCGAGGAACGCCAACGTGCTCTCGGCGAGGATCGCCCCGGGCACGATCAGCGAGGCGTTGGCGATGATCAACGGGGCAACGCCGGGCAGCACGTGACGCATGATGATGTGCCGGCTCGAGGCACCGAGGGCGGTCGCCCGCTCGACATAGCCGCGTTCACGCAACGACAGGACCTGGGCGCGGATCAACCGCGAGCCACCCGCCCAGAACGTGCCACCGATGACGAGTGCCATGATCGTCGGCGAACGGCCGAGCAGCAGGGCCAGCACGATCGCCAGCGGGATGAACGGCAACACCAGGAAGAAGTCGTCGATCGCCAGCATCACCCGACTGACCCAGCCCCTGGCGTAGCCGGCGATCAAGCCGAGCACGGAGCCGATGACGACGGCCACGACCGTTGCCAGCAGGCCGATGTACAGCGAGACGCGGGCACCCCACATCACGAGGGCGAAGACGTTGCGGCCGATCTCGTCGGTGCCCAGCCAGAACTTGCCGTTGGGGGCGTGCAGGTTGGGGTTGTTGCGCCCGGCGGCCGCCTGTAGCTCGCTGCGGTTGGCGAACACGGGGGCAAGCAGCGCCATCGCCACGAACAGGGTCATCAGGGCCAGCCCGACCATCGCCGTTCGATCACTGCGCAGCTGCGACCACACCCGCCGGGCAGATTGCCTGCGTCGTTTCCAGGTCGTCGCCGAGCTCACGCGCCAACCCTGATTCGCGGGTCGAGGAAGGTCAGCACCACATCGGCGAAGATGTTGAACACGATCACGGCGACGCTGGAGAACATGAACAGGGCCTGCATCATCGGCAGGTCGGTGTTGCCGATGGCCTGGTACGTCGCCAATCCGAGCCCGGGGTACGAGAACACCGTCTCGGTCGTGATCGCGCCACCGATGATGAACCCGAAACCGATGGCGATCAGCGAGACCGATGGCAGCAGCGCGTTCGGCACTGCGTGGCGGCGCATCACATCGCGATCGCGCAGCCCCTTGGCACGGGCGGTGGTCAAGTAGTCCTCGCGCAACGTGTCGAGCATCGAGGTGCGCATCACCAACGAATACGACCCGAGGTAGCCGAGGGTCAGCGTGGCGACGGGCAGCACCAGGTGACGGGCGCGGTCGACGATCGCGCTGAAGCCGGTGTAGTGGGCCGCGGGATTGGTGACGCCGCCCGTTGGGAACCAGCCGAGTTTGGCGCCGAGGAACGCGAGGAACAGCATGCCGAGGAAGAACTCGGGGGTGCCGTACAGCGCCATCGAGAACGGCGTGGAGATGCGGTCGAACCGCCCACCGCGCTGCCAACCGGCTCGGATGCCGATCCGGATCCCTATTGCGATCGTCAGCACGGTCGAGATCCCGACGAGCAGCAACGTGTTGGGGAGACGATCGAGGATCTCACTGACGACGGGGCGAGTCGAGTTGAAGCTGCGTCCGAAGTCACCGTGCAGCGTGCGATCGACGAAGCGAACGAACTGCTCCCACTTGCTGCCGTCGAGCCCGAACCGCTTGATGATCGCGGTCCGCTGCGCCTGGCTCAGCTTGCTGTGGCCCCGGTACTTCGCCAGTGGATCATGATCGACGACGCGGAACAGGAAGAAGTTGAACACCAACACCATCGCCAGCAGTACGACGGCATCGATGAGCTTCTTCAATACCAGGCGAGTGGTCACGGCTCATTCGCGTTCGTCGGCGCTGCCCTTACGTCGTGAGCGCAGCCAGAAACCTCCGCCGCCGATGGCGACGACGGCCACACCGATTCCGGCCCACAGGGCAGCAGAGGTGCCGCCACTGGAACCGCTGCCCTTCGGGCGAAGTTCGAGGTACGCCGGGGAGGTGTTGGTGAACAACACCGGGCCGGTCTTCTCGGGCTGCCGTACGAAGTTCTCCCACCGATCCGAGCGGAACGCCTGGAGGTCGTCGTACTTGTACAGCACCGCATACGGAACTTCGTCGTAGAAGATGCTGAGCATCTGCTGGACGATGGCGTGTCGCTTCACGGGATCGAGCTCGGTGTGCTGCTGCTGGTACAGGGCGTCGTACTGGTCGTTGCACCAGTTGGCGTCGTTGTAGCCCACCGCCTCGGGATTGGTGGTTGCCTGCTCCTTGGTGAAGTAGCTGAGCTCCGGATCGGGGTCGACGAACGGCACCCATCCCCAGGTGAACAGGTCGAACTGGTTCTGGCCGATCACCGCCGTGAGGGCGTCGTCGGCCATCGTCTTCACGTCGGTGGCGATGCCGACATCCTTCAACCAACCAGTGATGAAGCCGGTGTTCTTGCCCCCGTCACCCTCGCTGCGATCGAAGTAGCGCAGCTTCAGTTCCTTGCCGTCCTTGTCACGGACGCCGTCACCATTGGTGTCTTTCCAGCCGGCCTCGTCGAGCAACGCCTTGGCCTTCGCCGGGTCGTACTTGTACATCTTGTCGGCGCTGACCTGGAGGTCCCACGACGGGTCGGCGGACGGGACGATCGCGGTTCCGGGTTTGCCATAGCCGTTCAACGTTTTGGTGACGAGCAGATCCCGGTCGATCGCGGAGTTGATCGCTTGACGGACCTTCTTGTCCTTCAGTGCCGGGTTGCCGTCACCCGGCTTGGACGAGCACCCGGAGTTCATCGACAGCTCGCTGAACCCTCCTTGGTTGCCGGCAATGCCGACGATGTTGTCGCTGGACTTGATGCTCGCGTAGGTCTGTTCGGGCACGCCGTCGAGCGCATCGATCTCGCCGCTCTTCAGCGCCTGATACTGGGCGTTGGCGTCGGCGTAGAAGCGGAAGATGACCTCGTCGATCGCCGGCTTCTTGCCGAACCAGTTCGGGTTGCGCTCCAGAGTGGTGAACTCTTTCTGCTGCTCGCCGAGCATGAATGGCCCTCCACCGATCTTGTCGTCGGCGGTGTAGTTGGGGAGGTCATCCTTGGAGACCTTCTCATAGGTGTGCTTCGGGATGATGTACACACCGAGCGCGGGCAGGCGCGGGTCGGGCACCGAGGTCTTGATCTCCAACGTGGTCGCGTCGACCACCTTGGCGGTGAGGTTGGCGGTCGTGCTG
>JANYKU010000122.1 GCA_025358075.1 Ilumatobacteraceae bacterium | reverse complement strand
GTGTGATGATCGGCAACCTCATCGCCAACTTCTTCGCCGGCTTCTTGCTGCCGCTCGGTTCCGCTGCCAGCGTGTTGGTGGCAATGGTGATCGTGGTCCTGCTCGTGATCTTCCGGCGCAGCCTCGATACGGGTGACGTCTATGCAGCGTGACGCCGACATGGTGGCGCCCCACGGGCGTCTCGTCCGCCGCCTCCTCACGGTGTACGGCGCGGCGATGTACCTGTTCCTGTTCGTGCCGATCGTCGTGTTGGTGCTGTTGTCGTTCAACACCTCGCGCACTGTCGGGTTCCCGCTGAAGCACCTCACGCTGGCCTGGTATCGGCTGCTGCCGGACGACCTTCTGATCCAGGATGCGTTGTCGTCGAGCATCAGGATCGGGCTCTGGGTCACGGCCATCTCGACGGTGATCGGTACCGCTGCGGCATTCCCGCTCGTGCGCGCCAAGATGCGTTCCCGCGGCGTGGTGCGGGTCCTGATCACCTTGCCGATCATGATCCCCGGGTTGCTCATCGGTGTGTCGTTGCTCGTGCTGTTCACCGACGTGTTGAAGGTGCAGCCGGGTTCTTCGACCGCGATCGTCGGCCAGTCGGTACTGGTCACGCCATTCGTGATCCTGATCGTCGCCGCTCGACTTCAGGGCTTCGATCAGAACCTCGAACGCGCCGCGTCCGACCTCGGAGCCAATCTGGTGCAGCGCATGCGGTATGTGGTCCTGCCTCTCATCGCCCCGGGCATCGTCGCCGCCGCGCTGATCGCGCTCACGCTGTCGATCGACGAGTTCATCGTGACCAACTTCCTCATCGGCTCCGGGCAAACGTTGCCGATCTACGTGTACAACCAGATCAAGTTCGGGATCACGCCGGAAGTCAACGCGCTGGCATCGTTGATGTTGCTGGCGACGATGCTGGTGTTCGCGCTCGGGTTCACCATCCCGGCGATCGTTCGCCGCGTGCGGTTGCGCCGGGCGGTCGCTGCCGACTGAGGTCGGGGTTTCAAACTCGACGTCGAGGGGCATGTACATGGTCGTGGCAACGCCCGTCAGCACCAGTTTCGCCGACCCGGCGATGGAGACGTTCTTCGGGGGACCGGTCACCTGGCGAGCGGAGGCGGCCGAGGCGCTGGGCCTCGCCGACGCGGACCTTCCGGCGGCGATCAGCCCCGGCGCGGCGTTCCCTGCCGCGCTCAGATGCATGTTGGCGGCGATGCCGCCGTCGCTTCGAACCATCGTCGACGTCGGTTCTGGGGTCGGCGGTGCGAGCGAGTACCTCCGCCGTGAGACGGGGGCAACGGTCTACGCCGTCGAACCCTCACGGCTGGCGCAGACCACTGCGCGACGTTGCTTCCCGCTGCTGCGCCAAGTGCCCGGCGAGGCGACGCAGACGGGACTACCGACCGGCATCGCTGACGCTGTCGTGCTGTGTGGGGTGCTGTCGCTGATCCCCGAACCCCACGCCGTGTTGGACGAAGCAGCTCGGCTGCTCTCGCCCACCGGCCTACTGGCGATCGCCGACCTCTTCGAGGCGGGCGACTCCGATCGCTGGAGCGGACCGAACGTGTTCCGCACACCCGAAACGGTCATCGACCTGTGCGCGGGTCATGGCCTCGCGGTGGTCACCGTCGGTTGCGGTGCTCCAACACCAGATCGTCGGTGGTCATCCATTGCCGCGCTGATCGATGAATGGATCACCCGAGAGTGCCGTGACCGAGTGGGCTACGACGCGTGGTGTAGCGACCGATTGCATCTTGATCGGCACATCTCCCGAGGTGAGCTCGTCGGTGGCTGCATCGTTGCCGCTGCCAAAGAGCCGCCCGGTTGAGGTGGGTACATACACTCCGTACCCGGCGCCACTGGCGCCCTGGGAGGCCATCATGTCGAGTGAAGAGCTACACGCCCCGCGAGAGCGTCTGAGCGGCGAGACACTTGCTGCGCACCACGCCATCGTGTCGTTGATGGAGGAGCTCCAGGCGATGGACTGGTATCGCCAACGTGCCGACGACTGCGACGACGATCAGCTCAAAGCGGTGCTCATCCACAACATGAACGACGAGATGGAGCACGCAGTGATGATCGTCGAATGGCTGAGGCGCAACGTTCCCGAGTTCGCCACGCAACTCACCAAGTTCCTCGGCAAGGACGGCCCGATCGCAGCTTGACATTGCCTCGTTGAGTGCCTACCGTGCAAACGTTCGCACATCCGCAAACACGCCTCTACCTGTAGGAAGAGGCGAATTGGCGGAGCCTATGAGAGGGGAATCGGGTGTTGATGCGCAAACGTTTGTCAAACCGGCGGGGGGCTGCCGGACTGCTCGCGATGGCATTGGTGGTGGCGTCGTGTTCGAGTTCGGGGACGGCGACGCCAAAGGTGACGGGGCCGCTGCGAATCGGGATCTCGCTGTCGCTGACCGGCGACTTCGCCGATCCGGGCAAGGCAGCCCAGAAGGGGTACGAGTTGTGGCGCGACACCGTGAACGCCAAGGGCGGCATACTCGGCCGTCAGGTCGAGTTGAAGATCGTCGACGACGCCTCGTCTCCTGACCAGGTGGTGACGAACTACACGAACCTCATCGACAAGGACAAGGTCGACCTGGTCTTCGGACCGTTCTCGAGCCTCTTGACCGTGCCGTCTTCGGCGGTCGCCAAGCGCTTCGGCTACTCGTTCATCGAGCCTGCCGGCGGCGGACCCGCGGTCTTCGACCAGAAGCTCGACAACCTGTTCTTCGTTCAGCCGGCCACGGTCGTCGCCGGTGGCGAGGTGTTCGCCAAATGGGTGCTGTCATTGCCGGCCGATCAACGTCCGAAGACCGCTGCCTACCCGTCGTTGGACGACCCGTTCGCCTCGCCGATCGCCGACCGAATTCGGCAGCTGTTCGAAGCTGCTGGAATCAAGACGGTGTACAACGAGACCTACTCGGCCGAGACAACGGACTTGTCGCCGGTCATCGCCAAGGTTGCTGCTGCAAATCCCGATGTCGTCGTTGCCGGCACTCAGTCGGTTGACGCCTACGCCCAAGTCAAGGCGATGGTCGAGCAGAAGTTCAGCCCGAAGATGCTGTACATGTCGAACGGCGCAAACAGCCCGGTCGAGTTTCCCGACAAGGTCGGCAAGGGCAACGTGGCTGGCATCTTCAGCACCAGTGCATGGCTCTACAGGTCGGATGAGCCTGGCAACAAGGACTTCGTCGCTGCGTACATCAAGAAGTTCGGTGGCGCAGGCTCCGACATCGACGAGACATCTGCCCAGGCGTACGCCTGCGGGCAGTTGCTCGAGGCCGTCGCCGCCAAGACCAGCAAGGTCGACAACGCCACGATCATCTCGTCGCTGCACCAGGGCGCGTGGCCGACGCTGATGGGCCAGATCAGCTGGGACGCCATCGGCCAGCCGCAGGGGTCGACCGATCTGGTGCAGTGGATCGATGGTTCGCTCCAGGTGGTGTTCCCAACCGACCAGGCCAAGCATCAGGCAACGGTGACCAAGCCGGCCTGGGGAGGCTAGGCCCAGTGCACTTGCTGGTTCAGTCGATCATCGTGGGCGTGTTGACTGGAGGTGTCTACGCCCTGATGGCGACCGGCCAGACGCTGATCTTCGGCGTGATGCGGGTCATCAATGTTGCTCAGGGCGCAATGGTGATCCTGGCTGCCTACCTCAGCTCGTCGCTGTTCAGCTCGTTCGGCATCGATCCATTTCTATCGATCCTGATCACCGCGCCCATCCTGTTCGTGCTGGGCTTCACCATTCATGCCACGTTCCTGCGCCGGCTGCGGCCGGAGCAGAACGAGCTCTCGCTGCTGATCATGTTTGCCGTCGCTCTCGGCATCGAGGGGGTGCTCGGACTGGCGTATTCGACGACGTACCGATCGATTCAAACGGGCTACGTCAACCGAAGTTTCACGGTCGCCGGCTATCACGTCGCCCTCGTGCGTCTGTTGGCGTTCGGGTTGTCGGCCGTGATCCTGGTCGGGCTTTTTCTGTTGCTCAACCGCAGCAGGTTCGGTCGATCAGTGCGGGCGACGGTCCAGAACCCTACGTCTGCACGTCTTCTCGGTGTCGAGCCGACCAGGGTGGCGGCGATCGGCTTCGGGCTCGGCGCGGCGACCGCCGCGGCGGCCGGGGCCGTCTACGGACTGGTGTATCCGTTCAACGGCGGAAGCCACTATGACCTGATCTCCCGGTTGCTCTCGATCGTGATGCTCGGCGGCCTCGGCAGCCTGGGCGGCTCGGTCATCGCTGCGCTGGTCATGGGGGTCGCCGAATCGGTGGTCGCCGCGAACGTCTCGCCGATCTGGTCGAGCTTCACGTTCTTCGCGGTGCTCCTGGCCGTACTCGTGTTCCGCCCGCGCGGGCTCTTCGGAGTCGCTCAACGAGGCGCACTGTGACGGTGGTGCGTCGTGCCGGACTGGCGCTGCTGTTGACGGCAGCGGTACTCGTGGGATTCGTGGGGGTGACCCACTGGATCATGAACATCTTCATCTTCACGGTGATGTATGCCGGGTTGGCAACCGGGTGGAACCTCGTCGGCGGGTTCGCCGGGTACACCAGCCTCGGTCACGCCGCGTTCTTCGGAATCGGCGCGTATGCGATGGACGTCACGTTCGAGCATCACAGCATCGGCGCGGGGTACGTGCCGTTCGCCATCCTCCCGTTCATCGGAATCGGAGTCGCAGCCCTCAGCATCCCACTCGGCTGGATTGCGATGAGGACGCGCGCCGCGACGTTCGCGATCGTCACCATCACCTTGCTGTTCGTCGTGCAGACCTTGGCCTTCAACCTCAAGTCGATCACTCACGGGTCGCAGGGGATGGGGATCACGCCGCCGCCGTTTGCGCTGCACACCTACGAACGGCCCTTCTACGTCGCGATGCTGGCGATGCTCGTGCTCGCCTTGCTCATCACCTGGTACGTCCAGCGCTCGAAGCTCGGCCTTGCGCTGGCCGCCATTCGCGACGACGAAGACAAAGCCCACGGTGTCGGTGTACATGTGACGGCGGTGAAGCTCATCGCCTTCTCGACCAGTGTCGCCATTGCCTCGATGATCGGTGCCGTGTGGGCGTACTACGTCCTCTTCATCTACCCGCAGTTCGCCGTCGATCCGTTGATCTCCATCGGGATCGTGTTGATGGTGTTCCTCGGCGGCAAGGGCACGCTGTGGGGCCCCGCGCTCGGCGCCCTGATCGTGGTACCTGCACAGCAGTACTTCGCCTACGAACTCGGCGCGAGCAAGCTCTACCTCATCGCCTACGCCGGGCTCTTCCTGGTGATCATGCTCTTCCTGCCCCAAGGCATCATCCCCTCGCTCGCGTCGTGGGCCGATCGCAACCGGCACCGGCGGGCCCGAACCCTGTCGGGCGGGCAGCTGGTCTCGCCTCCCCTGCACGAGTTGCTGCCATGAGCAACCTCTTGGATGTTGCCAACCTGACCAAGCGTTTCGGTGGTGTCACTGCCGTTGACGACTGCTCGTTCGGAGTAGAGGAGCATTCGATCACCGCGCTGATCGGGCCGAACGGTTCCGGCAAGACGACTGCCTTCAACATGATCACCGGCTACCTGCCGGCCGACAGTGGCCACATCGTCTTTGGCGGCGCGAAGATGAGTCGACCGCGTCCTGCCCAACTCGCTCGACTCGGGCTGTGCCGCACCTTCCAACAGGCCCGTGTGTTCAATCAGCTCAGCACCCGCGAGAACCTGGTCGCGGCGTCGCAACCGTCGTGGCGACAACTGTTCGGAGCCAGGTCAACTGCCGCCGACCGCGAGCAGGCCGACGAGCTGCTCGCCGACTTCAATCTTTCCGATCAAGCCGACAAGCTTGCTCGTGAACTGTCGTACGGACAACGCAAACTGCTCGAGTTCGCCGCCGCGCTCGTCGGCAGTCCCCGACTGATCCTGCTCGACGAGCCGAGCGCCGGAGTGAACCCGGTGATGATCGAGACGATGGAGCGACACGTCCGGTCGCGTCACGCTGCCGGGGCGACCTTCTTGATCGTCGAGCACGACATGAACCTGGTGATGCGGCTCTGCGACCCCATCATCGTCCTCGACCAGGGCTCGCCGATCGCCACGGGAACGCCCAGCGAGATTCAGATGAACAGTGCAGTCCTCGACGCGTACTTGGGGGCGTGATGGGTGCGTTGCTCAGCCTCGACGGCGTGGTGGCCGGATACAACCAAGGACTTGTTCTCAAAGGCGTCAACCTCAGTGTCGACGCCAGTGAGGTCACCTGTCTGATCGGCCCGAATGGCGCCGGCAAGTCGACTGTTCTGAAGACCGTCAGCGGTCTGCTGAAACCAATTTCTGGCACGGTCTGCTTCGACAGCGAAGACATCACTTCGTTGTCGACCCACGAGCGCCTGCGCCGCGGCATCGTCCACGTACCCCAAGATCGAAGCCTGTTCCCGGCGATGACGGTGTGGGACAACGTGTTGATGGGTGCCCACATCGTCCGCGACCACGCGGCGATCCGGTCTCGATTGGCAACGGTCGTCGAGATGTTCCCGATCGTCGAACGGCGCAGACAGGCCCACGCCGGTTCGCTGTCGGGAGGCGAGCAGAAGATCGTCGAGATCGCCAGGACGATGATGCTCGACCCGAAGCTGATCCTGCTCGACGAGCCATCGATCGGGCTGGATCCGCGATCGCGGCGACTCGTCTTCGACACGATCCGTGAGCTCACCAAGGCCGGCCGAACGGTTCTCCTGGTCGAGCAGAACGCGCGGTCGGGCCTGGCTGTTGCGCAGCACGGTGCCATCTTGGAAGGTGGCGTGGTGAAGCTCGAGGGTACGGGCCTGAGCCTGCTCGACGATCCGCTGGTCGCCCAGTTGTACCTCGGCGCAGTGGCACCGACCACCAGCGTCGCCTCCCGGGCGACGGGCGTTCTCCCTTCTCCCAATTCGATCTCAGCTCTGAAGGAGCCACAATGACCACGACCTCCCCCCTTCGACTTGGTTGGGTCGGTGTCGGCCGCATGGGCGATGCGATGGTGCGTCGACTGCTCGCCGCGGGCTCCGATGTCGCGGTGTTCAATCGCACCCGTGCCAAGGCCGAGCCCCTGGCCGAGCTCGGCGCGAAGATCGTCGACACCGTCGCAGAGCTGTCGGATCGCGACATCGTCTTCACGATGGTTGCCAACCCCGAAGCGCTCGCCGACGTCATGTTCTCTGCCGACGGACTGCTTTCGGGCTCCCGTGCTCCACAAGTCATTGTCGATTGCTCGACCGTCTCTGCCGACATGTCCGAACAAGTTCGGGCGGCGGCCGCGGCGGTAGGGGCCGACCTGTTGGCCGCACCGGTGTCGGGAAACCCGAAGGTCGCCAAGGCGGGCAAACTCACCATTGCGGCCTCGGGTCCGCTCGACGCCTACGAGCTCGCACTGCCGTACCTGCGCCAGCTCGGAGCAGGTGTCACGTATGTCGGATCCACCGAGCAGGCCCGCCTCGTCAAGATCTGCCACAACCTGTTCCTTGGCGTCGTCGCCCAAGCGATGGCCGAGATCACGGTGCTCGCCGAAAAAGGGGGCATTCCGCGATCGGCATTCCTGGGGTTCCTCAACAACAGCGTGCTCGGTTCGCAGTTCACGCGCTACAAGACGCCGGCGTTCGTGAACCTCGACTACTCGGCCACCTTCACGCCGCCGTTGTTGCGCAAAGACCTCGAGCTCGGCCTCGACGCGGCGCGAGAGCTCGCGGTCAGCATGCCGGTCATCGCTTTGGTGCATCAGTTGGTGCAGAATCTGGTCGGCGCCGGATACACCGAATGTGACTTCGCCGTCATGCTCACCGAACAGGCAAGAGCATCGGCGCACGAGCTCGTCGCCGAAAACATCGAGGTCGACGACGGCCTGAGTGCCAAATCGTGATCTCACAGAGCGCACAACGTGTAGGGAGGAATCATGACTGAGTTCTCGATCTCCAAGATCCCGACTCCCGGCGCAATGGCCGTAGATTTCGAGGAGCGTGTCAACTTCGAGCGGCTGCGCAGCTACCGGCTGCAGCGCACCAAGGCGGCGTTGGACTCGTCGTCGCTCGGCGCGATGTTGTGCTTCGACGTCAACAACATCCGCTACACGACCGCGACGGCGATCGGCGAGTGGGCACGAGACAAGTTCACGCGTTACAGCATGCTCACTCGAACTGGCGAACCATGGGTGTGGGACTTCGGTTCGGCGGTTCGACACCATCGAATGTATGCGCCGTGGTTGGCTGCGGATCACAACCTGCCAGGCATGAACGGCCTCCGTGGCGGGATCCCTCCCGACGTCGGTCTGTTCGAACGATGCGCCAAAGAGATCAAGGGCATCCTCGTCGACGAAGGCGTGGCCGACCTTCCCCTTGGTGTCGATGTCATCGAGCTTCCCCTGTTGGCCGCGCTGCAGGCAGAGGGCCTGAAGGTCGAGGATTGTCAGCAGGTGATGCTGTCGGCTCGCGAGATCAAGTCGCCCGACGAGATCTCGCTGCTGTCGATGGCCTGCGCCATGGTCGACGGGGCCTTTCAACTGATCTCCGAAGAGCTCAAGCCGGGCATCAAGGAGAATCAACTGGTCGGTCTCGTGTCAAAGCGTCTCTACGATCTCGGATCCGACGATGTCGAGGCCGTGAATGCCATCTCGGGCGAGCGTTGCAACCCGCACCCTCACAACTTCACCGACCGGATCATCAGACCGGGCGACCAAGCCTTCTTCGACATCATCCAGTCGTTCAACGGCTATCGCACGTGCTACTACCGAACCATGAACGTCGGCAGGGCAACGCCGTCGCAGCACGATGCGTACACGCAGGCGCGTGAGTGGATCGACACGGTCATCGCCCAGATTCACCCGGGAGCGAGTAGCAACGACATCGCGCTGGCGTTCCCCAAGGCCGAGGAATTCGGGTTCTCTTCCGAGCTGGAAGCATTCGGTTTGCAGTTCTGCCACGGTCTCGGACTCGGGCTGCACGAGCGTCCGATCATCAGCCGCTTGAACTCGTTGTCGCATCCGATGGAAATCAAAGTCGGGATGGTCTTCGCCGTCGAAACCTATTGTCCAGCGTCCGACGGCGTCTCGGCCGCGCGCATCGAGGAGGAAGTCGTCGTGACGGAGAGCGGACCCAAGATCATCACGTTGTTCCCGGCGGAGGAACTCTTCATCGCCAACAAGTACTGACCGCCGTGACCATGCAGATTCCACACGAGTACGGCGCGCACGAAGCTAGGCTGCCCGAGCCGGTTGATCCCAACATGATCAACGCACCGATCCCGCTCGGCACGCGGCTCGATCTCTATCGGCTGCAGCAACAGATGCGTCAGTTCGAAAAGCGCGCCTACGACCTCTTCCTGCAGAACCTCGTCAAGGGGACGAGCCATCTCTCGATCGGGATGGAAGCGATCGCGGCAGGCGTCGGTCAGGCGATGCGCGCCGATGACTACACCTTCGCAACATACCGAGGCCACGCTCACACTCTCGCCAGAGGGGTGCCGATGGGGCCGGTGCTCGCCGAGCTGCTCGGCCGCAGCAATGGGCTGCTCGCCGGCAAGGGCGGATCGATGCATCTCACCAGCGTCGAGCGCGGCGTGATGGGCTCCTACGCCATCATCGGCGCTCAGCTCTGCATCGCTTGCGGGTCGGCCTGGTCTGCACAGTTTCGAGGCACGGATCAGATCACCGTGGCGTTCATGGGTGACGGTGCCACCAACATCGGCGCATTTCACGAAGCGCTGAACTTCGCCGCCGTCTTCCGCCTGCCCGTCGTGTTCGTCTGCGAGAACAACCTCTACATGGAATACACGTCGATCTTCGACGTGACCGCAGTCGAACATCCCGCTGCCGATCGTGCATCCGCCTACGGTCTCGATCGGATCGTGGTGGATGGCAACGATGCCGACGCCGTCTACATGGCTGCATCGTCGGCCATCTCCAAAGCTCGCCAGGGTGGCGGTCCATCGCTGATCGAGGCGACGACGTATCGGCATGGCGGTCACTCGCGCGCCGACCCGGGCAAGTACCGCCCTGACGGCGAGGTCGCCGCGTGGCTGGATCGCGACCCGATCCCGATGTATCACCAGCGGCTGTTGACCCTCGGGGTCTCCGAGGCCGACCTCGACCAAGTGCAACGCGACGTCGCCGACGAGGTCGAGGCAGCCACCGTGTTCGCCAAAGGGGGAGCGCCCCCGCAGGCCGACACCGCGCTGACCGACGTATGGGCCGACGGAGGATCATCATGGCGGAACTGACGTACCGAGAGGCAATCGCCTATGGGATCGCCCAAGAGCTGCGCCGCGACCCGACGGTGTTCATCTTCGGCGAAGACATCGCCGGCGCCGGCGGAGTGTTCAAGAGTACCGTCGGGTTGCTCGAAGAGTTCGGACCGAAACGGGTGATCGATACTCCGATCTCCGAGCAGGCGATCCTCGGTGCCGCGATGGGCGCAGCCATGACCGGGCTGCGACCGATCGCCGAGATCATGTTCTCCGACTTCTTGGCGGTGTGTTGGGACATGGTCGTCAACGAGATCGCCAAAATCCGTTACATGACCAACGGTCAGGTGTCGGTGCCACTGGTCATTCGTACGGGCAACGGCGGAGGTTCGCGATTCGGCGCCCAGCATTCGCAGAGCGTCGAGAACTGGGCCATGGCCGTGCCCGGTCTGAAGGTGGTGGCGCCGTCGACTCCCGCAGACGTTGTCGGGTTGCTTGCTGCGTCGGTTCGCGATGACAACCCGGTGTTGTTCTTCGAACACAAGTCTCTCTTCGCGACGAAGGGCGAAGTACCCAGCGGTGAACTGGTCGACACGCTCGGAACGGCGAAGGTCGTGCGTCACGGCAAGGACTGCACCATCGTGGCGCTGGCGCTGATGGTTCCGCGTGCGATCGCTGCCGCGGAAGTGCTCGCCGGCCGCGGCATCGAGGCCACGGTCATCGATCTGCGATGCCTCGTGCCGCTCGACACCCAGACCATCCTGTCGTCTGTCAGCGAGACGGGCCATCTGTTCACGGTCGAGGAGAACCCGCGGCTGTGCGGATGGGGAGCTGAGGTCGTGTCGATTGTCGCCGAGGAATGCTTCTGGGCCCTCGACGGACCGTCGATCCGGATCACCACCCCACACGTGCCGCTCCCGTCGGCCGACGTGCTGGAGGACGCCGTCATTCCCAGCGTCGAGCGGATCGTCAACGTCGTGGCAAAGTCGCTCGACGCCTGACCGGATCAGTGCAGCAGGCGGCTCGATGATGGGGCGCAGGTGGAACCGCGAACGACCAGCGTCGGGTTGAGCAGCAGCGACTTGGGCGGCGCCTCGGGCGAGGTGAGCCGTTCGAGCAGCAGCCGGGCGGACTCGGCACCGATGTCGTAGTGAGGGATTCGCACCGTGGTGAGCGCCGGCTGGAGCTTGTCGAGAAATGGCATGTCGTTGTAGCCGACGATGGACAGGTCGTCGGGGCAGACGACGCCCGCCGAGCGACAGGCGTCGTAACAACCAAGGGCGAGGAGGTCGTTCGCGGCGATGACCGCGGTGAACCCCTTTCCGGTCGCGAACAGGCGATGCAATGCTCGTTCGCCCTCGACTTCGCGGAACGAGTCGCAGAGCACGATCAAGTCGTCATCGATCTTCATCCCCGACGCGATCGTTGCTGCGAGAAACGCCTGCAGTCGGTAGTAGCCGGTCGACAGGAACTGCGGCCCGGCGACGTAGGCGATGCGGCAATGACCGAGGCCGACGAGGTGCTCGACGAGTGACCTGGTGCCTGCCTCGTCGTCGCTGGTCACCGATGGAATTGCAACCGAGTCGGTGCGCCGGTTGGCCAGCACCATCGCCACCCCGGCCTTGGCCGCCTGCTCGAAGAGTGGATGCTGCCGATGAGCCGTCGTGACGATGAAGCCGTCGACACCACGACGCAGCAGCGCCTCGTAGCGCCGCTGCTCCAGCGAATCATCGTTGTCGGTGTTGGCGAGCAGCGTGGTGAACCCGACCCCGTCCAGAACGTCTTCGATTCCGCGCACGATGGGTGGGAACAGCGGGTTGGTGAGGTCGGAGATCAGTACGCCGATCGTCGCCGAACGATTGGTCTTCAGCCCCCTCGCCAACAGGTTGGGGACATAGCCGAGCTTCTTGGCCGCCTTCTGCACTCGCATTGCCGTCTCGGGGCTGACACGGCCGCGGACCGAAGGATTCAATGCACGAGACGCGGTGGAAACGTGGACGCCGGCGGTGCGTGCAACATCTCTGAGACCGGGAGACGACTGCACTCAAGAAGAATACCGGCTCTATCGGCGGTCACCAGTGGCGACGGCGGGTATCAGCCCGGCGCGGATGAACTGACTGATCACCTGCAGCGCGACGACCGTCACGATCATGGTGAACACGGGCCACACCTGGCTGAAACTGCCGACGGAGCGCGTTGCCATGAAGAGTCCGCCGCCGGCGCCGACGACAGCGACGGCTGCCATCCTGGTTGTTCCTCGACGCATCGCCCGATCGACGATGAACGCGAACGGCGCGACGTACACGAGGATCCCGATCGCCAGCAGTGCCAGCGAACTGGTTCGACCCGGATGGGCGACGGACTCTCGCACGCTGAGTGCAAGGACGCCGAGTGACGACAGTGAGGCCGCAACGAACAGGGCGCGTCGCCGTCGGTAGGTCTCGATATCCACGGGTCGCATATCGTCGCTCATGCGCTACGCACGAACGCGGCCACGAAGTCGCGCGTGTCCTCGGTGAGCCACCGGTTGCCGGTGTGCTGCATGCCGGGCAGCAGCCGCTTGCCGTTGGTCTGTCCAACAGAGTTGGTGCTGTACGTGTTGAGTTGCACCCACTCCTGGTTGATCTCGAGTTGCATCCCTCGAATTGCCCCGGCGCGTATCAGGGTCTGGGCCAACGAATCGATGGTCAAGCCCGGGCCGCCGACCCAAACCAGGTGGCCGTCAGCGGTGATGCCGGCACCCGACCGCCAGACGGCACTCTTGTTCTTCGGTCCGGTGAAGCCCCACTTGCGGTTTGCGTCGGTCGCCAGATCCGGGTTTTCCACGCTGTTGTCGACGATGAGCGGGAGGTTCTGTCGCGCCGAGTCGATGCCGGAGGAAGCGGACATGTCGCGACCCCACATGCCGACGTTCGGTACGCCGTTCTTGTCGATCGACATCGTCGCGATGCCGTTCCTCATCTGCTGGATCTCCGCGCCACCGAGGATCATCCCGCCACCGGAATCCTTGAGACGGAAGCCACCGGAGAACGCGGCGACAAGTGCTGACTGTTGTGCCGGTTCGACGTAGTCAGGACGATCCCATGGCTTCGGGATCTTGGTGCCGGGGTAAGCCCGGAAGCTGAAGTACTTCGGATTGAAGTTGACGACGGCGTCCATCGACGAGGTATAGACGTTGTCGGGTCGGATGGCCGAGACGTATGCGCCGGCGTGTCCGTTGACCAGCGGACCGAGTGGGCTCCACTTACCCTCACCCGGGACCGGCACCGCGGCCGGTGTCGTGAGTGGAGCCGGGGCTCCGGCTGAATTCGACTCGGGTACGGAGACAGCCACCGTTGGCTGAACCGCCGTCGTGGCGCCGATGGGAACCGTGGCGCTAGATGGGTTCGTTCCGGTCGGAGCCGTGCCGGCGGTTTGGGCCGCCGGTGTGACTGGTGTGACCGCTGGTGTGACTGCCACCGCGACTGCGGGTAGTCCATTCGGGTTCGGAGTGCCGCCCACGGCGGCTTGGTGCTTGGCGTAGTACCACTTCTCGAAGCGGTCGATCACGGGGCCGAGGTGATGGTCGCGTGCCCACTCCACGCTGCGCGCCTGCGCACTGTCACTTCCCGGCCCGGTCAGGGCGATGGCGTAGGAGTACATCGCTGGAATCAGCAGCACGGTGACGACGAGGATTGCCCGACCGATTGCCCGGCGATACCGTCGCCGCCACGGTTGTCTCGACCCGGATCGGGGTTCGTCGGCGAGGTCATCCCCATTGCCTCCGCCGTCAGAGCGCTGCGTCGCCACGGAGTCGGAACCCCGGAGATCGGTCTGATGGTTCGCGTTGCTCGATCGAGCCCTTGGCACGCGTTTGCGTTGACGCTCGAGTAACGGATCGATCATGGCGCTCATGTAGTTCATCTACTCCGGGGAGACGAGAGACTTCGAGGTTGTCGAGATTTCTCTTCGAGTGCACGGCGCCGCGCCCGTTCTGCACAGCGTCGCGCCTTGAACTGTAATGACTGACGACCTTCGGCGTGAGCAGTCTTCGGTAAGAATCAGGTAAAGAGCGCTGGGGCGCAGACCAACGAGGTCATCTCGTGCGGCTGCGTACATGACAGAGCATCCACGTGTAGACGTCGATGTCGTACGGGTCGAAGGCGGGATCCGTGAGCCCTGGCGCCATCCCCGACAAGGTGTAGGTGAGGTCCCACGAGTCGTGGCCCACGCCCGGGTAGGTGGTCAGTCGCATGCGTTCGGTCGGCGCGCAGTTGGCGTTGACCGATTGAACCGTGTTGATCGAGCCCGCAACGTCGACGCTGAGGTCTTCCTCGCCGTGGAACGCCCAGAGCGGCGTATGCCGCCAGTCCGAGCAGCGGATCAGGCGGTTGAATCCACCCGCGATCGGCACCATCGCGGCGAACTCGTTGGTGTCGCCGTAATCCTCGAGGTAGTCGAACACGCCGATCCCGCCCTGCGAGAGGCCGGTGAGATAGAGGCGATCGCGATCGACTCCGTATCGTGGCAAGACCTCGTCCATCCACAGACGCAGCCGCGGCGGCGAGCTCGTGTTGTCGGGTAGTTGCGGTACGAGCACGATGAATCCGGCTGCCACGGCCGGCTCCGCGCCACTCTCGTAGAGGAGCGGTAATCCGTTGACGGCCACACTGTCGAGCTCCGCGCCCGTGCCCGGGCCCACTTCACCGGAGCCGTGCACGAACACGATGGTCGGCCACGTTCGGCCTTTGCTCGACGAATACCCGGCGGGCAGGTAGGCGAGGTACCCCATCACCAGCCCGGTTGTGCGGTCGACGTGCTGGCGCTCGGGCGGCGAAACCGGGGGAGGTGGCGTCGAGCCGGCGAACCACCCCTGCAGATCGACTACGACATGCATGGCGACGCTGGCGATGATGCAGACGGTGCCGCCAGCACCGAGTCGACTGATGACCAGGTTCGGACGGATGTCGCCGCGCACGATGTTGAGGTTGGAGACGAACGGTGCCGGCACGTCACACGGAAACACCGCGAGGTAGCCGCTTGCGACCGAATCGGTCGCCGTCACATTGAGGATCGCGGTGTCGGCGACCACCGGAATGCCACTCGTGACCGGAAAGGACAGCTCGATGATCTGACTCGGTTGCACGCGAGCGGCGACCGGCACCCCGATCGGCGAGCGAGTGTCGGTCATGCGTACCGGAGTGATTGCCGTGTATCCGGCGTCGGGGGAGATGTGCCCCTGCACGTCGACCACGACCTGAGTCGGGGCGCTTGCCACCGCGCACACCCCGTTCGCGCCGGCGTGTGCGACCGTGAGATTGGCGATCGTCTCGCCCTTGAAGAAGTTGATGTTCGACGTGATCGGGGGCGTGGTGCCGCAGGGATACACCGTGAGGAAGCCGGGACCGTCGGGATCGTCGACCGTGACGTTGGCAACGACGGCACCGTCGGACTGATCATTGATGAGGACCGTCTCGACATCGGCGACGAGCTTGCCGGCGCCCTTGCGCGTGTCGAGCACGCGCTCGGGGACCGGCAGCGGATCGTAGGAGCCGGGCGGGAACCAACCCTGCACGTCGGCGACGAGATCTGCGGCCACGTTCGTGACGACACACACCTGGCCGTCGGTGCCCGGCTTGGCGATCACCAGGTTGGGAACCGACTGTCCTGCCCGGAAGTTGACGTTCGAGGTCTCCGGCGGATCCTGGCCACACGGGTACGCAGTCGCGAAACCGTCTGCGTCAGGTTCGGTGACGGTGAGGTTGAGTGCGACGGCCGCCGCACCGGTCGCCTCAACGGGAAGGACGATCGGTGTCGCCACGTCGGGCGCGGTCTTCGCCGTGCCCGAGATGCCAATGGCGAACCTGGTGTCGAGCACGCGTTGCGGCGTTATCGCCTGATACGACACGCTGGCCGCCGACACGGTTACCGCTGGGCTCGAGGCGTATGCGGCGACGCTGATGATCGCCATGATCAACGCGACTCCGACGTGCATCGAGATATGACGACGATGCTCGACGAGGCGCATCCAGTCAGCTTACGGTCGGTGCTCCCGCCGGGGGTGGTGGTGGCGGGGGCGGCGGTGGCGTTGTGTCGTCAGCTGCCGGTGTTGCCGGTGTTGCCGGCGCGACGACCTCGGTGCCTTCCGCCTCGAGGGCGCGGAGCTCATCGACCAAGCGGACGATCTCGGCTTCGTCACCTGCTTCGGCGCGTTCGGTGCGCTGCCGGAACACGATGCGACCGAGATCATCGAGCAGATCGTCGGCCTTGCGCTTGTCCTTGACTTCGTCGATCTTGCCCTTGGCCTCTCCCGCCAGATGGCTCGCCTTCTCTTTGGCCTTGTCCAGGAATCCCATGACCACTCCTTTGTGTGCGACGTCTTCTTGCCGTTAGTTCTACCGTCGTCCAGAGCGCATGAGAAGGGCTGAAGGACTGTCCTCAACCAGCTCATCCATGCTGCGCCACTTTGCCAAGATTTAACGGTTGCCGACTGATGGGTGTTCGTCGGTCGACATATGGTGACGCCGAAATGGGATCAGCACCGGCGCTCGTGCGGCAGCGGCTACACGGTGCAGTCGCGGTCGTAAAAGCCCACCGGCGACGACGTGACGCAGTGGGCGGCCGCGCAGTCGAGCATCGTCGGACGTGGAAGTGGATCGGCGTCGGCGCGTTGTTGTCGGTGTTGATGCGGTTGCGGATGTTCTGGAGTCCGGTCACGGTCGACGAAGGCGGCTACTTGGCGATCGCTCGCGCCTGGGCCCATGGCAAGGTGCTGTACCGCGATGTGTGGGTCGACCGGCCGCAAGGGCTACTCGTGCTGTTCCGCACGTGGGACTGGTTGTCCGGCGGCAGCACGTCATCGATCCGAATCATGGCGATGCTGTTCGGCGTCGTGCTGGTGGCGGCAACTGCCGTGACCGTACGCGAACTGTTCAGCGACGTAGCGGCTCGATGGGCGGCGATCATCTGTGGCGTTGTCTCAGCGTCACCTGTTCTCGAGGGGCACACCGCCAATGGCGAGTTGTTGAGTGGGGCGATGTCGGCCGCCGGGCTGGCCGTCGCCGCAATCGGGCTCTCCAAGCCGCGGCCGCTGCGATGGTTCTTCGGCTCGGGCGTTCTCGCCGGTGTTGCTCTCTCGCTGAAGCAATCAGGATTCGATGGGCTGTTGGCGCTCGGGGCTTGGTTGTTCGTCGGAGCGATCGCCATGCCGCGGACACGCCGGACTGCGTTGCGTTACCTCGGTGCGCTCGCTGCGGGGCTCAGCTCGGTGCTCGCGGTGCTGATGATTCACGGCGCACTCACTGGTTGGTCGCGTTGGTGGACCGCAGTCGCTGGATACCGACTTCGGGTTCAGAGTGGGTTTGCGTCGGCGGAGTGGAGCAATCTGGTGAGGACGTTCCCGTTCGCCGCTGCGGTGCTGGGAGCCGGCGCGGTGGCAGCGGTCGCCGGTGCGGCGTGTGTCATCGGCGGTGCTCGGAGACGTTCATCCACACGGCTGCCGGCGCGGTCATTGCTGCTGGTGGTGTGGGTCTTCACGGCCGCGGCCGCGTTCTTCATCGGTGGCGGCTACTGGCGTCACTACTGGCTGCTCCTCGCGGCACCGATCAGTGCCCTGGCCGGTGTTGCCCTGTCACGCATCCACAAGCTGACTCCGATCGTCCTCACGGCAATCGTCGCACCATGCCTGGCCATCTCGATGTGGGTCTTCGTCGCCAGTTCGCAGACCATCAACGTCCGGGCGACCGACGATCGCAGATCCCCGATCGATCAACTGGTCGGCCAGTGGTTCATCTCGCACCGGCATTCCGGCGACAACATGTACGTGATGTGCTCGAGCGCGGCGGTATACGCCGACGCCCATCAAGATCCCGGCTACCCGTATCTGTGGAACACCGAAGTCCACCAGGGCCCCAACAGTCAGCGACTTCTCGTCGCCTATCTTCTCGACACGAGACGCGCGCCGCGCTACATCGCTCAATACCAGAGCCCGTCGTCGTGCGATTCGTCGGGCCGCGTCAAACGGATCATGCGACGCGAGTACCACCGCATCACCACGGTCGCTTACGTCGGTATCTTCGAGCGAAATGTCAGGACGCTGGGCGCCGTCGACCGGCCCAGCAACGGCAGATTGCGCGGTGCGATCAGGCCAGTTTCTTGACCCTGGGTTTACCGATCTTGGCGATCTTGATGGCCTTCACCAGTGCTGTCGCCTTGGTCTTGCTGAGTCCCGCATGCACCACCGCGAACTGAGTAGTACCGAGTGGCTTGATCTTGAACTTGGTCAGGAGCGCTGTGGAGTGTTTCACGCCTGCCTGGGTGCGCCCAGGCACTCCACACGATCGCTGGCGCCACTCGAGCTTGACCGCGGCGCTGCCGAGTTCGTGCCGGGGTACGATCCGGCAGTCGCCACGCGACGACCCGAGAGGAGTCAGTTGGTCCGGCAGCCAGCCGTTCTGCATCTCGCGTGCCTGCTGACCCTGGTGGCCACCTGCTGCGCATCCGAGGCCGGTTCCGCCGTCCGATCCCCGACGGTGCCCAATGCGACCGTGGCGCCGCCGCCGACCGTGACCGAGCCCTCGCCGTCGACCTTGGCGGTGCCTGAGACGGTCGCAGCTCAACAGGCCACGTCGACGACGACGGTGCCCCCGCCAACGTCACTGCCCGTGTGGCCGACACCGGCGAATGCACTCACGTTGCCGGCACCTAGTGGCGCGGCCGCCGTGGGTGTGGCCGCGTCGGGCTACGCGGACACCATCGTGTTCTACCCCGCGGTGGCAGGGACCGGTCGCGGCCACCACCGCTACGTCGATCCGGTCTGGGCCACGGCGGCCGGGCTCGACCCGACGCAGATGGACCGGGTCGTCTCGGCGGCGCAGATCGATGCCACGCCTGCGCCGACCAACACTCCTCGTCCCATCGTGTTGCTCACCCCTGGCTGGCGATCGATCGTGGCGTTCTCCACGTCACTCGCCGAAGATCTGGCCAGCCACGGGTATGTCGTTCTCGCCACGCAGACCGACGTCGCCGCCGAGTGGAGTCATCCCAAATCGACGACGGAGGATCGCAACAAGCGCTTCGCGCTGCTCACCCACGTGCTCGACTTCGCCCAGACGCCGTCACTGGCCGCAGTTGTCGGCCCGGTCGACGTGCACCGGATCGCGGTCGGTGGGCACTCCTACGCGGGAACGATTGCCTTCGATGCGAGCATCACCGATCGCCGGATCTCCGTGATGATCGACATCGACGGAAGCGCTCGGGGACCCACTGTCCGCTCCCCACAGCCGCGACCGGCGCTCGTCCTCGTGACCGTCGACGACGGAGTCCCATCCGATCCGTTGCTCGGCCCGCTCGCCGCTCGGTCACCCCACATCGTGCCGGTCGGCGTGCTCGACGCTCTCCACCTCGACGTGACTGACGCGGCGTGGATCCCATCGGTGCTTGGGACATCAGTGTTCTCGACCCTGCTCGGCCCGGTGGGTAAGACGGGCACGACCGACGCGTCCACGATCATCCGCCGCTTCCTCGACGCCACCCTCGGCGCGAAGGAGCGCCAGCCGACCAGTGCCGAGCTCGTGCAAGGCTTGCCGTCGGCCACGGCGGATCCGTTCGGGTCGGCGGAAGCCTTGCCCGGCTGACATCGGCCGCCGAGGCGCGGCACGGGCGCCGGGCAGAATCATGCCTGGCAATCGACTGCGGGTACGTGGCGGCCCCTTGCCACTCCGACCGTTGATCTGTTCACGAACACGCCGGTCTGGACAGGCAGTGCCGCACTTTTCTGGAACGGAGGCGACACGGCCATCGCGTACACACCGGCGAGCGATCGTTGGCGAGCGTTGACGGGTGGCTCACTCTCTGTTCGCCTGTCGCCGGCCACGGTCTGGGCTGACGGCATTTTCCTGACGTGGTCCGGATTTGTGAGCAAACCCGTGGGCGCCGCGTCCGGTGCGGCCGATGGTCTCGCCTGGCGCCCCGACCTCCCGGCTGATGGCTGAGTGCGAGTGAATAGAAGGGCGCGGAGCGTCTAAATTCACGCATAGAAACCTGAGGAGACGACTGGCCGACGGCGGCAGCGATCTCCAGCGGCTCTTCAGCCGCCTGGTGCCGCAGGGGTTGCGCTTGACGCTGCGGCGCCTCGACCGAACCCACCGGCTGTCGCCGCGGCGATCGATGTCGCCGCGGCGATGTTTCCGTTGGAGTCGGCGGTGCCCTGCACGACGACGTTGTCGCCGGGCTTGAAGTCGGCGGGCGTGCCGGGCTTGTTGACCGTGATCGTCGTTGTCGGCGCCGGGGTGATCTTGATGGTGTTGCCCTGGCTGTCTTGGATGTAGATGTTGTTGCCATCGACGAGTTGCACCTGACCGAACGTGCTGCCGGCGCCGGATGCAGCTGTTCCGGTTCCGGTGCCTGTACGACCGAGTCCGGTCCCTGCTGCACGAGCTCCCGCTCCGCTGGCCCGAGTAGCGGTGCTGGCAGCTGCGGCAGGGGTGCTGTCGCTCCCGATGCGGGCTCCGAGCGTGAAGCAACCAGCGGCGACGAGGAGGCCGGCCAGTACCCAGGTCGCCGCGCCGAAGAGCTTGGGGCGCCGCGGCGGTAGTGGCGAGTCGTCGTCCCAGTCCATGTCGACCGGCGCATCGAGCGTGCCGCCATCACGATTGCGGCTCACGACGGTCGTGTCAGTTGTGGGGACGATGGTGGTGGTGGTCTTCATGATGTGTCCTTGGAGCTATTCGTATCGGAGAGCGTCGATGGGGCGGAGCTTTGCGGCGCGGCTGGCCGGGTAGATGCCGAAGAACAAGCCGACCGCGACGGCGACTGCGAACGCGAGGATGATGGAGTAGGACTGCACGACGGGTTGGACGCCGACGATGTTGAACCGGCTTCCGCCGATCCCGGCGGCGATGCCGAGCAGGCCACCAAGCACTGACAACAGGACGGCCTCGGTCAGGAACTGACTGAGGATCGCGCTGGTGCGTGCGCCGATCGCCTTGCGTATCCCGATCTCGCGGGTGCGCTCGGTCACGGTGACGAGCATGATGTTCATCACCCCGATGCCGCCGACAAGCAGCGAGATCGCGGCGACGGAGCCGAGCAGCACCGTGAACGTCCGGTTGTTGGCGTTGGCGGTCTGCAGCAGCGAAGCCTGGTTCAGGACCCGGAAGCTGTTGGCCGTCGAACCCTTGTGACGAGCTTGCAAGATGGTGGTGATCTCGGTTTGGGCGGGTCCGGTTGCGTTGCCGCCGCTGGCCTGAACGATGAGCTGGCTGATCGTGCCGGTGTTGCCCGTGTAGTTGTCGCGGACCGTCGTGTACGGGACGAGCGCGATGTCATCCTGGTCCTGGAAGCCGTTCGATCCCTTCGTCTTGAGGACGCCGATCACCGTCAACGAATGCGAGCCGAACTGCACCGGCTGGCCGATGAGGCTGTTGGGGTCGCCTGTGGCACCGAGCAGGTTCTTGGCGACAGTCGTACCGATGACGACGACGCTGGCGTGGTTGCTGACGTCGGCGGCGGTGAAGAACGTTCCCGCCTCGACTGGTGCATTGCGCACGGCGCTGTACGCCTCGCTGGTCCCGAGGAACTGGCCGACGGTCGCCGAAGCACCGTCTGCGGCAGCAGTGACGCTGCCACCGCCGGTGATCGTTGGCACCACAGCTGCGATGTCGGGTGCCTGCAACTTATCGCTGAGCGCGACGGCGTCGGCGTCGGTGATCTGCAGGTTGCGCGACTGGGTTCCACCGCGGTTGCCTTGACCGAACCCGCCGGCTGAGACCGTCAAGGTGTTCGAGCCGAGCGCTTCGAGGGATTTGCGGGTCTTGGTCGCCGAGCCGGCACCGACGGCGACGAGGATGATGACCGCACCGACGCCGATGAGGATGCCGAGCATGGTGAGTGCGGAACGCATGCGGTTGGCGACGATGCCGCGCAGCGCCATTTGAATCGATTCCAGGTTCATGACGCAGGCTCCAGCGAGTTGCTGGCGTGTGGTGGCAATCCGTCGACGGGGGCGTAGCGGGTGTCGTCGACGATCAATCCGTCACGGAGGCGAATGATGCGCTTCGCGTGCCTGGCGACCTCGTCTTCGTGAGTGATGACCACGACGGTGCGACCCTCGATGTTGAGCTCGTCGAAGATCGCCAGCACTTCGGCGGTGGACGTGGAGTCGAGCGCTCCGGTCGGTTCGTCAGCGAGGATCATTGCCGGGTTGGTGACGATGGCGCGGGCAATGGCGACGCGCTGTTGTTGACCGCCCGACAGCTGGTTCGGGACGTAGTGCAGGCGGTGATCCAAACCGACCCGGGTCAGCGCTCGAACGGCCAGCTCTCGTCGCTCGGCCCGTTTCATGCCGCCGTACACGAGGGGCATCTCTACGTTGGCCAAGGCGGTGGTTCTCGGGATGAGGTTGAAGCTTTGGAAGACGAACCCGATTCGCCGGTTGCGAATGTCGGCGACAGCATCGCCGTCGAGTTGGCTGACATCGATGCCCGCCAACCGGTACCGGCCGGAGGTGGGCACGTCGAGGCAGCCGAGGATGTTCATCAACGTGCTCTTGCCGGAGCCAGACGCACCCATGATGGCGATGTAGTCGCTGCGCTCGATCGTCAAGGTGGTGGCTCGCAGCGCGTGGACCTCGACGTCGCCCACGCCGTAGGTCTTGGTGACGTTGCGCATCGCGATCACCGGTGGTCGGGGGCGGCTCGCGTTTGGTGCAGGCTCCGCGAACGCGGCGGGGGTTTGCGCGGACTTGCTCATGTCAGCCACCAGCCCGACCGCCGCCGGGTGTGAACCCGCCACCACCGGCGCCGCCGAGGCCGGCCCCGCCGGTCGCCGCGCCGCCGGTCGCCCCGGTTGCAGTCGCTGCTTGGCGGACGACGACGACCTTGTCGCCGGCCTTCAAACCGCTCGACACCTCGATCGAACTATCCCCTCGCAGACCGAGGGTGATCGGTGTCGGGGTGGTCTTCTTGGGGTCGCCGGCGATCTCGACGTTGACGGTTGCCGTGTTGCCGCGAGCAGTGACCGCCGACGTCGGCAGGAACACGACACCATCGGCATGGTTGACGACCACCTGAACGGTCGCGGTCATTCCTGGCTTGATCGAGCCGAGCGTCGCGCTCGGGTCGATCGAGACGTAGGCGTAGTAGGTGACGACGTTGCTCACCGTGGTGGCCGTCAGGTCGATCTGGCTGACCTCGCCGGTCGCCGTCACGCCATTGAGTGCGGCGAAGGTGATGCTTGCGGCCTCGCCGGTCTTGACGTTGGCAGCGTCGGACTCGCTGAACCCGACCTTGACTTGCAAGGCGGAGAGATCGTCGATGCTGAACGATCCACTCGTTGCGGACGAAGATGCCGACGACGACGACGAAGATGCCGACGACGAAGACGAGCCCGACGCTGACCCTCCGACCGTGGCAGTTGTCGCCATGATCGTGCCCGCAGTTGGCGCCACGAGCGTGGTGTTGCTCTCGTTACGTTGGGCGGTTGCCAACGCGTTCTGAGCACCGAGCAACCCGGCCTGGGCGCCGGCGAGATCGTCGGCCGTCGGTGGCTGTTCCTTCACTGCGTTCGAGGCGAGGGTCGATTGGTATGAGGCGTTGGCGCTGGCCACCTGGCGGACGGCGTTGTCGATCGCCACCTGGTCGGAGTTGAGCTTGGCACCGGCGGCGTTCTGGGCGTTGCCGAGGTTGTTGTTCGCCTGTTCGAGCGTCTGGTTGGTTGTCAGCACCAGCGACGCCTGCGCGTCGGTGGCCGACTGCAGCGCTTGTGTGTCCTTGGCGACGGCTGCTTGAGCGGCGCCTACCGCCGTCGGAGCGGCTGCGGGGTCTTGCTGAGCCGTCGCCAGCGCGGTGTTGTCGGTGTCGAGCTGTGACTGTGCCTGGCTGAGCGTGACTTGTTGGTTGGCGAGATCCTGGGCCGTCTTCGCCTGGGCATCGTCCAGTGCTTGCTGCGCCTGGGCAACGGCTGCGGCCTGCAACACCTGGTCCGTAGCCAACGTGTTCTGGGCGTTGGCAACGGTGG